>NZ_BCSL01000037.1:0-34844 GCF_001570845.1 Dietzia papillomatosis NBRC 105045
CCCCCCGCCGATCCGGGCGGTGCCGCCGCCCGCGTCGGTGACGCCCCCCGCCGGCCCGACGCCTTCGGCCGACCCGACGCGCCCCGCCGCCGAGCCGCCGTCGGCCCCTGACGCGCCCCCGTCCGCCGCGCCGGCCGGCCGTGGTGCCGGTGCCGCGGCCGGTGGCGGTGGTGGCGCGGGTGGTGGCGACGACGACGAGGACTTCCTCCAGCCGACGCCGACCGAACCCGAACGACGCCCCTCACGCCGTCATCCCACGATGCCGTCGTGGGAGGACGTCCTCCTCGGGGTCCGCGGTAAGGACGACTGAGTCACGGACATGGGCCACCACGTCGCGACCTTCTGGTACCTGGCGACCGACGATCCCGCCGCCCCCATCCGGGCGGGGCATCCGTCGGACCCCGGCTTCGCCCGCCGCCTGCTGTCCCGGCTGTTCCCCACCGTGACCGTTGCGTCGCTGGGCGCGTTCCCGCTCAACCGGTCGGCGTCGGCCGGCCAGGGTGAGATCTACGTGGGTTCCTACCCCGGCCTGACGGTGGTGCAGACCCCCGTCGAGGGCCCGGTCGTGCCGTCGGCCGCGGCGGACGCGTGGCTCCGGCTGGTCGAGGCACCGGTCGTCCTGTTGTTCGCGCAGGATCCCGAGGACGGGGTCAGCGGGTTCGCCCGCTGGGAGTCCGGGCGCCTGATCCGGGCGTTCGCCGGGGCGGACGATCGGATCGTCGAGGACGAGGGGATGCCGTTGCCGTTCGAGCGCCCGTACTGGGCCGGCGAGTTCCCGCCCGACGGGGCGGCCGACAATCCCCTGGCGTTGCCGTTCTCGCCGTCGTCACTCCTCCATGCCGCGCACCGGGACTGGCTCGGCTTCGACCTCGAGCCGGGCGGCCTGGACGTGCCGGTCCACGGTTTCGCCACCGACGGCCGCCGCGAGGTCCGGCAGCACACCCCACCGGCTGGTCCCGCGCTGCACGTGGTGGGGATGCCGGGGCGCGCGGAGCTCCACGCCGCCTCGCGTCGCATCTCGTCGCGCGCGGCCGCGGACGGCGGCGACGACGGGACAGGCACCGACGGCGATCGCGCGGCGGGTGCGTCGTCCCCGTACGAGGACGACGACTACGAACGCCTGCCCTCCGGCGCGGGCCCGCGGCGTGCCGCGGGCGTCGAGCGGATCCGCGGGCTCGCCGGGCTGGTCGGGGACGCGGTCCGTCGGGGCGCTGACGAGGTGTCCCGACGCGCGCGCCGCCGCTCGCGGTGAACCCACTCCCCGGTCGTTGGAGCCCCGCAGCCGGCGCGGCCCTCCCGTGGCCGGCATCGGAGGTCGGAGAGGCAGCGTCGCCGGCGGCGGTCGCGCTGCCGGATCAGTCGCGCCGGGCCCGCTCGTAGAACGCGACCGCGGCGGCGGTGGCCACGTTGAGCGAGTCCGTGCCGTCGGTCATGGGGATGGCGGCGCGCACGTCGCAGGCGCGCATGGCGTGCTCGGTCAGGCCCGGTCCCTCGGCACCCAGCACGAACGCGACCTTCTCGGCGTCGACGGCGCGGGAGAGGGGTGCCTCGGCGGCCGGGGTCAGTGCGACGGTGCGGAAACCGCGCTCGCGGAGGTCGTCGAGGCTCCGCTGCCACGTGGTCGGCGTGCCGGGCAGGTGCGCGAACGGCAGCCGCAGCACGTGCCCCATCGACACGCGCACGACGCGCCGGTACAGCGGGTCCCCGGTGGCGGCGCCGAACAGGACCCCGTCCACGCCGAGCGCCGCGCAGTTACGGAAGATCGCGCCGAGGTTCTCCGGGTCGTTGACGCCCTCGAGCACGACGAGGGTGCGGGCCCCGTCGACGACCTCGTCCACCGCCAGCGGCTCGGGCCGGTCGGCGGCGGCGAGGATGTCACGGCTCGAGCGGAAGCCGATCACCTCGCTGAGGACGTCCTTCGTGGTGCGCAGGTAGACCGCGTCGCCGGCCCGCTCGTCGGCGTCCCACCCCTCGGCGGTGGCCTCGCGTCGCAGCTGCTGCAGGCGCGAGTCCGTGCCGAGCAGGACGTGGGGCCGGAATCGGGACAGCAGCATGCGGCCCACCACGTAGGTGCCCTCGGCGATCACCAGTCCCCGACCGCCGGGCAGGTCGGGCCGGCGGTCGGAGTTGTTGAGGTCGCGGAGGTCGTCCAACCGGGGGTCGGCGGGATCGGAGACGTCGACGACGTGCACGGTACGGTCGCTCCTCCCGCCGGCCGGTCAGGCCAGCGCGTCGGTGATGGGGCCGATGGCGAAGTAGAGGACGAACGCGGCCGCGACGATCCACAGGATCGGGTGCACGGTGCGGGCCTTGCCGGTCGCGGTCGCCATGACGACCCACGCGATGAAGCCGATGCCGATACCGTTGGCGATCGAGTAGGTGAACGGCATCGCCACGATCGTGAGGAACGCGGGCAGGGCGATGGAGAAGTCGCTGAGGTCGATCTGCTTGATCTGGGCGATCATCAGCGCACCCACGATCACCAGCGCGGGCGCGGCGGCCTCGACCGGGACGACCTCGTACAGCGGGGTGAAGAACATCGCCAGCAGGAACAACCCGCCCGTGACGATGTTGGCCAGGCCCGTCCGGGCGCCCTCCGCGATGCCGGAGGCGGACTCGAGGAACACCGTGTTCGACGACGACGAGGTCAGACCGCCGGCGACGGCACCGAATCCCTCGACGACCAGCGCGGCCTTCATGTTGGGCAGGTTTCCCTTGTCGTCCATCAGCTCGGCCTCCTTGCCCAGGCCGGTGAACGTGCCCATGGCGTCGAAGAAGTTGGCGAGCAGCAGGGTGAAGACGAACAGTCCGGCGGCCAGCGGGCCGATGCGGGTGAACGCGCCGATGAGGTCGACGTTGCCGATGAGCGACAGGTTGGGGATGCCGCCCAGGGAGTCCGGGATGACCGGCACCGCGAGACTCCACCCGGTGGGGTTGGGCTCGCCGTTCACGACGGACGGGCCGGCGTTCGCGAAGCCCTCGACGATGACCGCGAACACAGCGGTGACGACGATGCCGATGAACAGACCGCCGCGGATCCTCCGGGCGACGAGCACGCCGCAGAGGAGGAGGCCGACGACGAAGACGAAGGTCGGCCAGGATGCGATCGAGCCGCCGATACCGAGGCCGACCGGGACGGTGGTGTTGGCGGCGTCCGGCAGGCGGCGCACGAACCCGGAGTCGACCACGCCGACCATGGCGATGAACAGGCCGATACCGACCGCGATCGCGGCCTTGAGATCGGCGGGGACCGCGTTGAACACGGCGGTGCGGAACCCGGTGATCGCGAGGATCACGATGATGACGCCCTCGATGACGATGAGGCCCATGGCCTCGGCCCAGGTCACCTGCTGGGCGATCGTCACCGCGACGAGCGAGTTGATGCCCAGACCGGTCGCGAACGCGAACGGGTACCGCGCGATGGTGCCGAACGCGATTGTCATCACGCCGGCCGTGAAGGCGGTGACGGCGGCGATCTCGACGATCGAGAGTTGGTTGCCCTCGACGTCCACACCCGAGCCGAGGATCAGCGGGTTGAGAATGATGATGTAGGCCATCGCGAAGAAGCTGACGAGCCCGCCGCGGACCTCACGCGCGACGGTGGAGCCCCGCTCGCTGATCTTGAAGTAGCGGTCGACCGCCCCGATCTCGGCGGGGGGCTGCGACGCGGCCCCGGTGCTCTGCGACATCTGGCGACCTTCCTGGCTTTGAGTGGGGAACCGTCATAGAGTAACCGGCCACGCACCTGCGGTAGCGTCGCGGGCATGACGGATGAGGCGACGGACACGCAGGTACCGCCGATCCCGACCTACTTGTTGGACCCGCGTCCGATGGTGATCCTCGGGACGCTGGCGTGGACGCTGGCCCTGTTGGCCCACGTGCTCATGACGGACGTCGACATGCGCACCGTGGTGTTGTGCGCGGTGGGGATCGGTGTCGGAGCTGTCGGCTCGATCGTCTATGCGCTGCAGCGCCGCGCGGTCCTGCGGGGCAGCGCGGGCGCCCAGCAGGGTCTGGACTTCGACCGCGACTGAGGGGCGCTCAGGCCTCGTCCGCGTGCGCCGACCCATCGGCTCCTGACGCGGTCTCCCCGGCCCCGGCCTCCTCGCCCGTGGTCTGACCCGCTGTCGGCTCCGCTCCGGCGTCGGCGGCCGTGTCGGGGGCCGCGTCGGCCCCCGCCGACCGGGCGCGGGCCGAGGCGGCGAGCTGTTGCGGCAGCACCACCACGTCGACGGCGGCATCGTCGTAGGCCTCGGGGACCGGCGGGGTCGTGTCCCTGGGCACCTCGATCTCGCTGTGCGCACCACAGCCGTACTCGAGGTGCACGGTCTGACCGTCCGCGGAGTACTCGTTGGCGCAGATCCCGAACATCGTGCCGAGCGAGCCGGCGAGGGGGACCAGGAACCCACACGTGCCGCAGTGGTGTTTGGCGCTGCGGGCGATCTCGGTGTCGGGCCCCCGCTCGGCGGTCCAACGTTCGGCGGCGGCCGACCGGCCCTGCCGGCTGAGATGACGGGGACGTCCGAGCCCGATGGGACCGGCGGCCTCGTCGAGCGCCTCGTCTCCACTGGAGACGTACCCGGGGACGAGCCGCTCGTCGTCCTCCGCGGGTGGCAACAGATCGCCCGCGCCGAGGTCCCCGGGCCGGATCCGCTTCTCCCACGGCACCCACTCGGGCGCGACCAGCGCGTCGTCCCCTGGCAGCAGCGCGATCTCGTCGACCGTCACCTCACCGCCCGGGACGAGGGCGAGCACGCAGGCCCAGTACCACCCGCGGTACCCGGGCAATTCGGAGGCGAAACGGTGCGTGGTGGTGTACGCGGCCTCGACGGTGGTCCCGAGGTGCTCGCCCACGCCGGTGATGGCGAACTCCTCGGTCGCCGCCCGCGCCACGTCCACGGCCGAGGCCAGCCGCTCACGCAGCTCAGCGTCGAAGCCCGGTTCTTCATCGGTGCCCGCGACGGTCGCCCCCTGATCCGTGCCTACCTCGGTGTTCACGTCCCCCATTATGCGCATCATCGCGGGGAGGGCGCGGTCCGGCCCGTCGTGCGGCATCCTTGGGGGCATGAGCAGTGTCCGCCGCCCGGTCGGCCCCCTCGTCGTGTCCCTGAGCCTGATCGCCGCGCTGACGGCGTGCTCGACCGGGGACGGGAGCGAACCGAGCCCCACCACCGCGGCCGGGACCTCGCTGGCGTCCTCCAGCGCGCCCGCCGGTTCGTCGTCCACCGGGTCCACCGCCCCGCGCGTCCCGGTCGGCCCGTCGGAGCCGCAGCCGGTCCGCGGTTCGGTCGAGGTCATGCGCACGCTGGAGCACGATCCCGCCCTATTCACCCAGGGCCTGCAGGTGGTCGGCGACGAGGTCTACGAGTCGACGGGCCGGTACGGCGACTCGGTGGTGCAGCGTCGGCCGCTCGAGGGTGGGGACGCGGTGACCGTGGAGATGGCGGATGACGAGTTCGGCGAGGGCCTGGCCGTCACCCCCGACACGCTGTGGACGCTGACGTGGAGGAAGGGGGTCGCCCACAACCGTGACCCGCAGACCCTCGAGATCCGGTCGGAGGCCCAGTACCAGGGCGAGGGCTGGGGCTTGTGCTTCGACGGCTCCGGTCTGGTGATGACCGACGGCTCGGACACCTTGACCTTCCGGGACCCGGCCACGTTCGAACCGACCGGCACCGTCGCCGTCACCTCGGGCGGCACGCCGGTGCGACAGCTCAACGAGTTGGAGTGTGTGGACGGCGCCGTCCTGGCGAACGTGTGGATGACCGACGAGATCGTCCGGATCGATCCCGGCACCGGCGAGGTCACGGCTATCTACGACGCCGCGCAGCTCGGCCGGCCCCGGCCCGCTGACCCGGACGCCGTGCTCAACGGGATCGCGTCGTTGCCGGGCTCGGAGAACCTCCTGGTCACCGGCAAGCTGTGGCCGCAGATGTACGAGGTGCGACTCGTTGGGTGAGCGCCCCCGGGGAGCAGCCAGGCGGGCCGCCGCCTCCGCCGGGCGGGGGATGCGCCGGGTCTTCCACGCCGACGGCGCGGCCCGCTCGGGGCTGGCACCGCTGAGCTACGTCACCGTGGCGAACTTCGCGTGTGACGCCATCCTCGCGGTCGCCCTCGCCAACACCCTGTTCTTCTCGGCGGCGACCGCGGAGTCGCGCGGCAACGTCGCGTTGTACCTCTTGGTGACGGTCGCCCCGTTCGCGCTGATCGCGCCTGTCATCGGCCCGGCCCTCGACCGCCTGCGCAGTGGCCGTCGGCTCACCGTCTCGCTGACGTTCACCCTGCGCGCGGTGCTCGCGGTGGTCCTCGGCCTGAACTTCGACACGTGGCTGCTCTACCCGCTCGCCCTGGGCATGCTCGTGCTGTCCAAGACGTTCGGCGTGGTCAAGGCCTCCATCACCCCGCACGTGTTGCCGCCGGCGCTGGACCTTGTCCGGACCAACTCCCGCCTGACGGTGCTGGGGCATGTCGGCGGCAGCGTGGTAGCCGGGGCCGCCGCCGGCGCCGTGGCGTGGATCTGGGACTCCTCCACCGCGCTGTGGCTGCTCGCCGCTGTCGCCCTGGTGGCCGCCTACGTGTCCATGACGATCCCCGCGCACGCCGAGGCGTCGGAGGACGACGAATCCGCCTCCCTGTGGTCGGGACACGGAGGGTCGGTGAGAAGTGGGCTGCGCGCCGTGCTCACCCGGCCGCTCGGCAGGAACGTCCTGGCGAATCTCTGGGCGGTCGCGCTGGTGCGGTTCATGACGGGGTTCCTCACCCTCTATCTGGCGTTCGTCGCCAAGGCGCAGGAGGACGCGTCCGCCCTCGAACAGGCGGGCCTGCTCGCGATCGCCGGCGCGGCCGGCGGGCTGGGCACTTTCGCCGGCAACGCGGTCGGCGCCCGCCTGCCGCTGGGGCGCCCGGGCCGGATCACGAGCACGGCGGCAGGTGCCGCGCTGGCCACGGCCGTCGTCGCGGCATTCCTGGGCACGCTCTTGGGCGCGGCCGTCCTGGCGCTGGTGGCCGCGGTGTGCAGCGCACTGGGCAAGGTGGCGCTGGACGCGTCCATCCAGACCGACATCCCCGACGCCGCCCGCTCGTCGGCGTTCGGCCGGTCCGAGACCGCGTTGCAGCTGGCGTGGGTCGCGGGCGGGGCGTTGGGCGTGCTGTTGCCCCCGGACTTCACGATCGGGTTCTCGGTGATCGCCTCGGTCGGCGCCCTGCTGTTCGCGCAGTCACTACTCACCGCCCGCGGCTCCACCCTCGTACCCGGATTGGGCGGCAACCGGCCGCGGTTCCCGGGTGGGCGACGTGACCCGGGTGCGCTCGACGGCCACCTGCTCGGCAGAATGAAGGGGTGAGTTCCCTCAGCGATACCCCGTCGACCGGCCCCCGCGTCCGCCCCGTCACCTGGGCGATCCTGGCGTGGATGATCATCATGATCGCGGCGATCGTCGGCGCGTGGCAGGGGTCGGAGTCCCGCTACGGGGCGCTGCCCGAGATCACCGTCGCCACCGACCGCGGGGAGGAGAGGGTCCTGCCGTTCACCGCGACCGACCTGGACGGCAACACGTACACCAACCCGGTCGGCGAATTCCACGTGCAGGACGAGCACACGTTGACGGTCCGGCTACCCGGCGAGCTGCGGTCCGCGACGATGGACGTCTACGAGGTCCGCGCCGACGGGGTGCGCGACTACACGGTCGAGGCGGACGGACCCGGCCAGCTCCTCGTGCCCGTGACCACCCCGGAGGAGGGCCGGATCGAGGGCCTGGCCATCCGGGCAGTGGCGATCGTCTACGCGGCGGACGGCTCGGAGTCGATCCTCAACGGCGAGTGGTCGGTCGGCTTCACCTACGAGGACTGACCCACCGAACGCACTGGAGCCGGGCCCTCGCCCCGGCCCTGCGCCGTGACGGGATCAGGCGTCCAGCTCGCGCGCTACCGCGCGCAGGACCGAGGCAACCCGGCTCGAGATCTTGTGGTCCGGTCGGTGACCGCGCCGCAACTCCGGCTGGACGGTCGACTCGAGCACCTTGATCATGTCCTCGACCATCCCGTGCAGCTCATCGGGCGAGCGCCTGGGCCCGCCGCGCGGGGCGCGCTCCTCGGCGACGGTCGGCTCGTCGTGGACCACCACGCGCAGCGCCTGCGGACCGCGGCGGCCGGAGACCATGTCGAACTCCACACGCTGACGGGGGCGCAGGGTCTCCACGCCGGCGGGGAGCGCGTCCGCGCGTACGTAGACGTCCTCGCCGCCCTCCTGGGACAGGAAGCCGAACCCCTTCTCCGCGTCGTACCACTTGACCTTGCCGCTGGGCACCGCGAACCACCTTCCGTCCCGGGCGCGCACGGGCGCGACCGACAACTCCACTGACGATCAGAGACTACCCTCGTGCGCGTTGGTGACGGCCGCGAGGCGAGCGGTACCCTCCCCTGTGTGACCTCCGACGATCGACGCCCGGCCGACGACCCCTGGACACCCGACGCGTCCGCCTCCGGTGACGCGCACGCGCCCGCGCGGCCACGTCGCCGCGGGCTGTTCGTGGCCGCGCTGATCATCTTCGCGATCGGGGTCGTCTTCACGATCGTCGCCGCGCTGACGCCGTTCGTGCTCGACCGCGACGCGCCGACGATCCTGTACCTCGGCGCGATGTTCTTCACTCCGGTGGGCTTCCTGCTGGGCCTCGCGTACGCCATTCTCGGCTCGCGCCCGCCCAGGGTGTGACCAACCCCACCCGCCCGGTAACGACCCAGGTAACGAGCGGATAACAGCGCGCTATCTCCGCCCGGGCGAGCTCTTTTTATTTCAGAATGGTGACGATCCGGCATCGAACCGCTACTGTTTCGTAGCAGACTCGTCAGCGAGTCGGCATCGGCCGCACCCACCGAACCCCGCCCTGCGGCCGACGCCACTGTGACCATTACCCGGGCGGGGACGGGGGACCCGACAGGGCCCACGACGGGCCCGGCGACCGCAGGTCGCCTTGGGGTGAAGCCGCCGCCGGCGGCCGGACGCACTCGTTTCCGAACCCGACAGCTCACCTCGTAGGCACAGAGTGAAAAGGACTGACGCGTACATGACCTCGTACACCGGACGCCACCGCGCCGCCACCCCCTCCTCCGCGCCCAAGACCGCCGTCAAGGTCGTGCTCGCCGGCACCGCCTTCTCCGCCGCGGGCCTGGCCCTCGCGCCGGCCGCCAACGCCGCGCCCGACTCCGACTGGGACCGTCTGGCCCAGTGTGAGTCCGGCGGCAACTGGGCCATCAACACCGGCAACGGCTACCAGGGCGGCCTGCAGTTCTCGCCGAGCACCTGGGCCGCCTACGGCGGCACGCAGTACGCGCCGACGGCCAACCAGGCCACGCGCGAGCAGCAGATCGCGATCGCCGAGAAGACCCTCGCCGGCCAGGGCTGGGGCGCATGGCCCGCCTGCTCGGCCAAACTGGGCCTCAACTCGGCGCCCACCCCGCGTGACCTGTCGGCCCCGAAGCCGGCTCCGGCCCCGCGCCCGCACGCTGATACGGCCGCCCCGGCCGAGGTCAGCGCCGCCGATCACGTGGCCACTCTCAAGGCGTTCGCCGAGAGCCGCGGTGTCTTCCTCCCGATCACCGAGGGTTACGAGGCCAACAAGGCCGCCGTCGACGCCGCCTACGCCGGCAACCAGGACCTGGTGGACGGCTTCGTCGCCACCTACCTGGCCAACTGACACCGGCGACACCCGCCGAGCGGTACCCGGGCCACGAGGAAGGGCCGCCACCCCCTACAGGGAGTGGCGGCCCTTCTCGCGTTCCCCGGCGCCGCGCCGGAGGTCGGATCTCAGGCGACCCAGGGCGCGCCGTTGATCTTGGTGTACGGGTGGATGTAACCGAGTCGCTCCTGCGGGAGCGGGAAGGTCTCCTGCCCGAACGGCGACAGGCCTCCCGCGACCAGCGCGGCGAGCTCGGTGACCGGGTGCTCGCCGTACGAGGCGTCGGGCCAACCCGGGTTGTCATAGGTCAGATTCTTCTTGGCAGCCACCCCTGTAGTCTCTCACCTCCGACCCGATTCGGCAGCAGGTGGGTCGATTCCCACGCGGACCGGTTCTCACGGCCGCCGCGGTCTCACTAGGCTGGGACGGATCATGCCGAGCTCCCGAGCCACCTCCCGCGGCGCCACCGCCGACGCGCCGGACTTCCCCGCCTGGCTCGCCGGGTTGTCCGACGACGCCCTCGTGCGCGTGTGCGAGCTGCGCCCGGACGTGGCCACTCCCCCGCCCGCCTCGCTGGACGTGTTGGCCTCGCGCCTGCGCCTGCCGGCGTCCACCGCGCGGGCGGTGGGGACGTTGTCGTGGCCGGAGCTGCTCGTGGCGGCCGCAGCCGCCGCGGTCGGTGCCGATTCCGGGGCCGTACCGCTCGGCGCGGTGTCGGGGAGACTGGGTGTCGACGACGACGAGCCCGTCTTCCACGCCGCCGTGGCCCGTCTCCGCGAACTCGCGTTGATCTGGGGCGAGGAGGACTCGGCGCGGATGGTGCCCGTCACGGCGGTGGCGATCCGGTCGGCTCCCGTGGTGGCCCCTCATCCGGGCGAGCCCGCCGGGGCCGATCTCGAGGCGGCGTGGGGCGGCCTGTCCTCGGCTGCGGCGGGGGTCCTCGAGGCCATCGCCCGCGGGCGCATCCCGGCCGGTGCGCTCGGGGCCGGGGCGTCGGAGTCCGTGCGCGCGGCCGCGGTCGAACTCGCCCAGGCGGGGTTGGCGGAGCTCACCGGCGACGACGACGCCGAGCGGGTGGTGCCCCGCGCCCACGCCCTCGACCGGGCTCGCCACGGGGCCCGCGCGGACGGCTCGTCCCTGCTCCACCCCCCGGCCTGGGCGACGCCCCGCGTCGGGGCGGGTGCCGGGCGGGCCCGCGAGGTGGACGCCTCCGGCGGCGTGGCGGCCCTCGACCTGCTCCACCGCTGCGACTCGGTGCTGGCGGCGCTCTCGACCGCCCCGGCGGCCACCCTCAAGGCCGGCGGCGTGGGGGTCCGCGAGTTGCGCCGGGTGGCGCGGGCGGCCGCGCTCGAGGAGTCCGAGCTGCCCCTGTTGCTCGAGGTCCTCGCGGCCGCCGGCCTCATCGCGGTCGGCGACGCCGAGGTCGGGGACGTCGACTACGACTCGGTGTGGGCGCCCACCGAGGCCGCGGACGTGTGGTCGGCGCGCGAGCCCGCCCGCCGCTGGGCCGAGCTGGTCGTGGCGTGGTGGTCGATGCCGCGCACCCCGTGGCGCGTCGGCTCCGAGCTCGAGGGCGGCGGGACCCTGCCCGCACTGGGCGAGCCCGTCGGCCCGCCCGGACCGACGGAACGCGGTCGCGTCCTGAAGGCGCTGGCCGCCCTGGACCC
The DNA here is from genome assembly GCF_001570845.1 of Dietzia papillomatosis NBRC 105045. Taxonomy (NCBI): domain Bacteria; kingdom Bacillati; phylum Actinomycetota; class Actinomycetes; order Mycobacteriales; family Dietziaceae; genus Dietzia; species Dietzia papillomatosis. The sequence continues at coordinate 11,342 of NZ_BCSL01000037.1, forward strand.
CGCGGCCGAACCCGCCGACGCCCTGCTGCCCGAGGTGGTGCGCTGGTCGGCGCCGGTGTGGTTCTCACGCGCGGGTACGCGGCCCGTCTCGGAGACCGTGGCCGAGGCACGACGGATGGGACTCGTCGTCGGGACCGTGGCGACCTCGGCCGCCCGCCACCTGGTCGACGCCACCCACGGCGCGTCCCACGGCGCGGGGGGCTCCGGCGCGGGGGGCTCCGGCGCGGGTGTCTCCGGCGGTTCCGGCGGCGCGGTCGTCGAGGACCTCGAACCGATCCTCACCGCCGCGTTGCCCGACCCGGTGTCGGAGGTCATCGTCCAGGCTGACCTGACGATCCTCGCCCCCGGCCCCCTCACCCCGGAGCTGGCGGCGGAGTTCGCCCTCCTCGCCGACGTCGAGTCCGCCGGCGCCGCCACCACCTACCGCGTCACCGAGACGTCCCTGCGCCGCGCGCTCGACGCAGGACGCACGGCCGCAGGCACCCGCGAGATGCTCGCCCGCACGTCCGTCACCCCTGTCCCGCAGTCGCTGGACTACCTGATCGAGGACGTCGCCCGCCGCCACGGGCGCCTGCGGGTGGGCACCGCCCTGTCGTTCATCCGCTGCGACGATCCGTCCCTCGTCGCGCAGGTCCTCGGCTCGCCGGTGGCGGAGAGCGCCGCGCTGCGCTCGGTGGCGCCCACCGTCCTGGTCTCCCAGGCCCGACCGCTCGACCTGGTCGAGGCGCTGCGCGCTCACGGGTTCGCTCCCGTCGTCGAGGACACGTCCGGCGCGGTCGTCGCGCTTTCCCGGCCGGCCGCCCGCGTCCGCGAGTCCCGCACCACCCGGGCGCCCCGCGTCCCGACCCGCGCGCCCACGACCTCCGAACTGCGGGCGGCGGTCGCGGCGATGCGCTCCGCAGACCGCGTGCGCTCGGCGCGCGGTGCCTCCTCGGGCGCGTACACGGGCGAGGCCGCCATCGCCCGACTGCATGAGGCCGCGGGCACCGGCACCGCCGTCACCGTCTCCGTGGTCGACGCCGCGGGCCGCTCCTCCGCCCGGCTGGTCGTCCCCGCCTCCGTCGGCGGCGGCAGGATCGAGGGCATCGAGCCGGACTCGGCCGAGCCCGTCGTCCTGCCGCTGCACCGGGTGATCTCCGTCTCCGACGTCGAACCCACGCGCTGACGCGGATTTCTGGACAATGGAGGGTCGGGCCTACGCGGGCCCGGCGAGAGACCCGAGGAGGCCCGAAGTGAGCGGTGGACCGCTGATCGTCCAGTCGGACAAGACAGTGCTGCTGGAGATCGACCACGAGCAGGCCGCCGACGCCCGACAGGCGCTGGCCCCCTTCGCCGAGCTCGAGCGCGCGCCCGAGCACGTCCACACCTACCGGATCACGCCGCTGGCCCTGTGGAACGCCCGGGCCGCCGGGCACGACGCCGAGCAGGTGGTCGACGTCCTGGTCTCCTACTCGCGCTTCCCCGTGCCGCAACCGCTGCTCGTGGACATCGCGGAGACCATGGCGCGCTACGGCCGGCTGCAGCTGGTCAAGAGCCCGGTGCACGGCCTGACGCTCGTCTCCCTCGACTCCGCCGTGCTCGCCGAGGTCAAGCGGCACAAGAAGATCGCCCCCATGCTCGGCGCCGACATCGACGCGGACACGGTGATCGTGCACCCCTCCGAGCGCGGTCGGCTCAAGCAGGAGCTGCTCAAGGTGGGCTGGCCCGCCGAGGACCTCGCCGGCTACGTGGACGGCGAGGCCCACGAGATCGCGCTGTCCACCGAGGAGGAGCAGTGGGAGCTGCGCGACTACCAGCAGATGGCCGCCGACTCGTTCTGGGCGGGCGGCTCCGGCGTGGTCGTGCTGCCCTGCGGCGCCGGCAAGACGATGGTCGGCGCGGCCGCGATGGCCAAGGCCAAGGCCACCACGCTCATCCTGGTGACCAACACCGTCGCCGGGCGCCAGTGGAAGCGGGAACTGCTGGCCCGCACCACCCTCACCGAGGACGAGATCGGCGAGTACTCCGGTGAGCGCAAGGAGATCCGGCCAGTCACCATCGCCACATACCAGGTGGTCACGCGCAAGACCAAGGGCGTGCACCGGGCGCTGGAGCTGTTCGACTCCCGCGACTGGGGCCTGATGATCTACGACGAGGTCCACCTGCTGCCCGCGCCCGTGTTCCGCATGACCGCCGACCTGCAGTCGCGCCGCCGCCTCGGCCTGACCGCGACGCTCGTGCGCGAGGACGGCCGCGAGGGCGACGTGTTCTCCCTCATCGGGCCCAAGCGCTACGACGCCCCGTGGAAGGACATCGAGGCGCAGGGGTGGATCGCGCCCGCCGACTGCATCGAGGTGCGCGTGACGCTCACCGAGAACGAGCGGATGCTGTACGCGACCGCCGAGGCCGAGGACAAGTACAAGCTGTGCTCGACCGCCCGCACCAAGATCCCGGTGGTCAGGAAGATCCTCGCGCGCCATGCCGGCGCCCCCACCCTGGTGATCGGCGCCTACCTCGACCAGCTCGAGGAGCTCGGCGCCGAGCTCGACGCGCCCGTCATCCAGGGGTCGACCTCCAACAAGGAGCGCGAGAAACTGTTCGACCAGTTCCGCAACGGTGAGATCTCCACGCTCGTGGTGTCCAAGGTCGCCAACTTCTCGATCGACCTGCCCGAGGCCAGCGTCGCGGTGCAGGTGTCGGGCACGTTCGGCTCGCGTCAGGAGGAGGCGCAGCGGCTCGGTCGACTGCTGCGGCCCAAGCACGACGGCGGGCAGGCGCACTTCTACTCGGTCGTCGCCCGCGACACCCTCGACGCCGAGTACGCCGCGCACCGCCAGCGGTTCCTCGCCGAGCAGGGGTACGCGTACCGGATCGTCGACGCCGACGACCTGCTCGGCCCGTCCATCCCCGAGGTGGGCTGAGGTGCGTTGAGGCCCGATGCCGGCCCGGTCCCGGGGGCGACCCGGCTCCGCCGCGGTCACCCGCGGGCCAAGCCGCCGCGGTCACCCGCGGGCCAGGCCGCCGCGGGTGCTGGGATACTGGGCGCCATGGCCGCCGATCGCTCCCCCCGCAACCCGCACGAGCAGTACCGCCTCGCCGACATCCCCGTCGACGATGCCTGGGTCCGCAAGAACAACGAGAGCCTCGCCGAGGTGCGCCGCCTGCAGTGGTCGGCGGGCATCCTCGGCGTCATCGTGCTCGCCGCCGGCATCGGCATGCTCGTCTTCGCGGAGTTCGCGGCGTGGGGCTGGATCATCGCGGTGGTGGCCGGCGCGTTCGCGATCGGCTGCCTCGCCATGATCGGCTATATCCCCCGCAAGATGGGGTCGATGCAGCACACCTACTCGACCTCCGAGCTCGTCCCGGCCGTCATCGCCGAGGTCCGCCCGCGCGGCGTGACCCTGTTGGCGCTGGTCGACCGCGCCGTCGACCGCTCCGCCGGGAAGCTGCCCGCCCTCGTGGCCCGCAACTGCGGACCTGTCGCGGGCCACGAGTCGAAGGTCGGCGAGCGCGTGCCCTGCGTCGCCGTGGTGGGCAACCGGAGCGCCCGCGGCCGCGACAACCTCTACCAGTTCATCTCCCCGATGCCCGTCGCATGGGCCACCTCCGACAAGGCTGCGCTGCGCCGGCTGGAGAAGGAGATCCCCTCGGGCGAGTGGGAGCGGCTGCGCCAGAACATCGACCGCGTGGCCGAGGTCCAGGCCGTGCCGACGAGCCTGCTACCCCTGGACTGAGCCGCCGCTCCGGCGCCCGCATCCCGCCGCCACACGCCCGCGGACCGGTCCCTCACCCGGCCCCCGGACCGATGTGAAGTAAGCGTCACGGGACCGTGATCCGACGCCACAGCACCGCAACACCGCCTTCCTAGGCTGTCCCCCACAGGCACGCCAAGGAGGTCCAGGAATGACTGAGCACATCGTCGTCGTCGGGCACGGGATGGTATCCCACCGCTTCGTCTCCACCCTCGGCACGCGCTACGCCGACGCCGACGTGGCCGTCACGGTGATCGGCGAGGAAGCCGATCCCGCCTACGACCGCGTCGGACTGTCCGCCTACGTCGGCGCGTGGGAGCGCGACGCGCTGCACCTCGACGATGCGCGGCACTCCGCCGACCCCCGCGTCACCGTGCGTTCCGGCCGGCTCGTCACCGCGATCGACACCGGCGCCCGACGCGTGGAACTCGACTCGGGCGAGTACGTCGACTACGACACGCTGGTGTTGGCGACCGGTTCGCGCGCGTTCGTCCCGCCCGTCCCCGGCCACGACCTGCCCGGCTGCCATGTATACCGCACGCTCGACGACCTCGACGCGATCCGCGCGGCCGCCGAGCGGGCCGGGGCGGGCGCGCACGGCGTGGTGATCGGCGGCGGGCTGCTGGGCATCGAGGCCGCCAACGCGCTGAGCCTGCTCGGCCTGGTCCCGCACGTCGTGGAACGCAACGACCGGCTCATGCCCGTGCAGGTCGACGGCCGCGGCGGCGCCCTGCTGGGGGACCTCATCCGCGACCGCGGCATCGACGTGCACCTCAGCGTGACCGACACGGTCATCGAGGAGAGTGCCGCCGGCGGCGCGGACGACGCGGGGGGTGACACCGCGGACGCCGCCGGGGGTGGCGCCGGGTCGGCGTCCGGTGACGCCGGACTCCGGGTCGCCCTGACCTCCGACGACGGCGAGACGGATGTCGTCGACGCGGCCCTCGTCGTGTTCTCCGTCGGTGTCCGGCCCCGCGACGAACTCGCCCGCGCGGCGGGAATCGCCGTGGCCGAGCGTGGCGGCGTGCTGACCGACAGAGCCTGCCGCACCTCGGACCCGCACGTCTACGCGATCGGCGAGTGCGCGGCCATCGAGGGCACCTGCTACGGCCTGGTCGGGCCCGGATACACCTCCGCCGAGGTGGCGGCCGGCCAGATCACCGGCGACGCCGGCACCGAGTTCACCGGGGCCGACCTCGCCACCAAGCTCAAGCTCATGGGGGTCGACGTGGCCAGCTTCGGCGACGCCCACGGTCGTACGCCCGACTGTCTCGAGGTGGTGGTGGACGACCCGGTCGCCCGCACCTACAGCAAACTCGTCCTCAGCGACGACGCCCTGACCCTGCTGGGCGGCGTGTTCGTCGGCGACGCCGGCCCCTACCAGTTGCTCAAGCCGCTGCTGGGCCGCACCTTGCCGTCGTCCACTCCCCTGGCCCTCATCACCCCGGGTACGGCGGCCGACTCCGGCGTCGGCGTGGACTCACTTCCCGACGACGCGCAGATCTGCTCGTGCAACGCCGTCACCAAGGGCGATCTGCGCGAGGCGATCTGCGAGGGGGCGTGCGACGTGCCCGCCCTCAAGGCGTGCACCCGGGCCGGCACGTCGTGCGGCTCGTGCCTTCCGCTCATGCGTCAGGTCCTCGAGGCCGAGGGCGTCGAGCAGTCCACCGCGCTGTGCGAGCACTTCGACCAGTCCCGCTCGGAGCTTTTCGAGATCGTCACCGTCACCGGCATCCGCACGTTCTCCGGTCTGATCGGGCGCTTCGGGCGCGGCACGGGCTGCGACATCTGCAAGCCGACGGTCGCGTCGATCCTCGCCTCGACCAGCTCGGACCACGTCCTCGACGGCGAGCAGGCGGCGCTGCAGGACACCAACGACCACTTCCTGGCCAACATCCAGAAGAACGGCACCTACTCGGTGGTGCCGCGGATGCCCGGCGGCGAGGTGACGGCGGAGCAGCTCATCGTGATCGGCGAGATCGCCCGCGACCACGACCTGTACGTCAAGGTCACCGGCGGCCAGCGCATCGACCTGTTCGGCGCGCGCGTCGAGGAACTCCCCGCCATCTGGCGGCGGCTGGTGGAGGCGGGCATGGAGTCCGGGCACGCGTACGGCAAGTCGCTGCGCACGGTCAAGAGCTGCGTGGGCACGTCGTGGTGCCGGTACGGGCAGCAGGACTCGGTCGCGATGGCGGTGCTGCTGGAGACCCGCTACCGCGGACTGCGAGCGCCGCACAAGATCAAGATGGCCGTCTCCGGGTGTGCGCGCGAGTGCGCGGAGGCCCGGGGCAAGGACGTCGGCGTGATCGCCACCGAGAACGGCTGGAACCTCTACGTGGGCGGCAACGGCGGCGCGACCCCGCGGCACGCCCAGCTGCTGGCCGGCGACCTCACCGACGACCAGCTCATCCGCTACATCGACCGCACCGTGATGTTCTACGTCCGGACGGCCGAACGGTTGCAACGCATGGCGCCGTGGCTCGAGGCGCTCGAGGGCGGGCTCGACCACCTGCGGGAGGTCGTGTGCGACGACTCGCTCGGCCTGGCCGCCGAGCTCGAGCAACGCATGGAGGCGCACGTCGCCGGCTACGTGGACGAGTGGGCCGCCGTGCTCGACGATCCCGACAAGCTCGCCCGGTTCGTCTCGTTCGTCAACGCCCCCGAGGCGCCGGACCCCACCGTGCAGTTCGAGCAGCGCGACGGCCGCAAGGTGCCGGTGCTGCTCGGCTCGCCCGCCATGCCCGTCCGCAGCTGAGCTCGCGCGCCCGACGCGCCGGGCCCAGTCCCCATCGTCGACCCGATATCCGCCCTCCCACAACCGCCCCTTCACAACCGCCCCGGCTTCACCTGCCCCGCCTTCAATCCGAGGAGTTCACCATGACCGCCACCCTGTCCCGCTCCGCCCGTACCGGCGCCGCTTCCACCGCGGCAGCCGCCGCCGAGGTCGCCGTCTGCCCTGTCGACCGCCTCATCGTCGGGCGCGGGGTCGCCGCCCTGCTGCCAGACGGGCGGCAGGTGGCGGTGTACACGCTCGACGACGGCGAGGTGCACGCCGTCTGCAACATCGATCCCGTCGCCCGGGCGGCCGTGATGAGCCGCGGGCTGGTGGGCGACCGCGGCGGCGTCCCCGCCGTGATCTCGCCCATCGGCAAGCAGGCGTACGCGCTCGAGGACGGTCGCGGTCTCGACGACCCGTCCCGCGGGATCTCGGTGTTCCCCGCCCGGGTCGCCGGCGACGGCACGGTCTACGTGGCGACCGAGCCCGCGGTTCGCCACACCCGCGCCACCGCTGCGTAGGCACCGGCAGGGGGCACGCCTGCGCCACCGCTGCGCGCCTGCTCGCCGGAGGCCCGCAACCCAGCGGATGCGCTGCGGGATCGCCCGCCGGAAGCCCGCAACCCAGCGGATGCGCTGCGGGATCGCCCGGCACCCGACACAGAGGCAGCGCGACCCCTCCCGGTCGCGCTGCCTCTTCGGCTTACGCTGCCGGAATGCTCGAACACAGCCCGGGTGCGCTGGCCGGATGGACCATTCAGCCATCACAAGCCGAAGAGCCAGCACACCTGGCGGGACTCACGCTGCGAGATCGCCCACGCGCGCCCGCCGAAGGCCGCCCGCCGAGCCAAACCACCCCCGCTGCCGGCCGCCCGCGCGCCGCCGCCTTGCCCGGGCCCGCCCGCCGCGTTCGCTCAGATGGTGAGTCGGTAACCGCGCTTGACGACGGTCGTCACCAGGTCCGGCACACCGAGCGCCCGGCGGAGTCGACCCATCGCGGTCTCCACCGCGTGCGGGTCCGTGCCGTCTCCGGGCAGAGCCGCGAGAAGCTCGTCCCGGCTCACGCACGCCCCCGGCCGACGCGCGAGCGCGCGCACCAGCGCGAGCTGGGCCGGCGTCACCTCGACCGGTCGGCCGTCGACCAGCACCGCCGCCGCGCACACGGTCAGCTCGTGCCCGGCCACGTCGATCGGCGCCGTCCGGGCGGCGAGCTCGTCGGTGGTGTGCCGCATGAGCGAACCCAGGCGCATTCGATCAGGGCAGGTGAACGGCACGTCCAGGTCGGCCAGCGGGGCCGCGGTCACCTGGCCCACGCACAGGGCGGCGACCGGGCCGCGCAGCGCGTCGAGCAGGTCGTCGAACAGCCCGAGCGCGTCCGCCCGCGCGAGCACGGCCACGACCGCCGGCGCCGCGGTGAACGTCACGCCGTCGACTCCGTGACGGGCGATTGTCGTGACCAGCTCGTCGAGCGCCGCGAGATCCTCGGGTAGCTCCCAGCGGTAGACGGGCACCTCGATCACGTCGGCGCCCGCGTCCCGCAGGCCGTCGAGCAGGGGGGCCATGGGGTTCCAGCCGGAACCCGCACCCTGCACCTGCACGCCGATCGTCAGACCCGCGACTCCCCGCTCGAGCAGCATCTCCAGCAGCTCCGGGCTGGCCTCGCTGACGGCGGAGGCGTGCTCACGCAGGCCGGCGGCCCGGATCGCCCCGGTCGTCTTGGGACCGCGCGAGTACAGCGGGATCCGTGCCATCAGCTCGAGCAGTTCCCCGGCCAGGCCCCACTCCTCGCACACCTGCAACCACCAACGCACCCCGGCGGCGGTGGTGAGCACCATGAGGTCGGCGGGCGCGGCCAGCAGTCGCTCGGTGGCCTCACGCACCACGGTGTCCTCGGCGATGGGAATCATGTGCATGGCCGGCGCGTGCAGGACGGTCGCGCCGCGACGCTCGAGCAGGGTGCGCTGCTCAGAGGCACGCCGGGCGGCGGTGACGGCGACCGTACGCCCGAGGAGCGGGAGATCGGGGCCGGCGGAGGTCACGTCGGAATCGGTCACTCCCTCATCATGGCCGATCTCTGTTGCCGGGGTGTTTCGCCGCCCGCCGGTCGCTGGGTTCATCCCAGTTCTCCTCTTCTGATCCGGGGAGTTCTCCGCCGCGCCCTACCCGGCCGCCGCGAGCCATCCGCAGATCCCCTCGACCGCGGCCGAACACCCGCCGCAGCCCGTCCCGGCGCGGGTGCTCTCGGCCAGCGCGTCGCGGTCACGGGCGCCGTCGGTCCATGCCGCGACGAGGTCGCCCTTGCTGACGCCGTTGCACCGGCACACCACCGCGGCGGCGGGCATGGTGGACGGCGTCTGCGCGGCCACCGCCTCCGCGCGCCCCAGGATCACCGACACGACGTCGTCCGGCACGGGTAGGGCGTTCTCGTACAACTGTGTGAGAGTGCCGACCGGTTCCGGGTGGCCGATCAGTGCGGCTCCCACCACGCGGCCGGCCACCACGTCGACGCGGGCGTAGCGGCCGCGCGCGGGTTCGCTCAGCGTCGTGACCTCGGTGGGCTCGTCGTCGCCGCCCGCCGAGCCGTACACGTCCTCCGCGAGCTCGCCCAGCGCGACCACGTCGAGCCCGTGCGCCTTGAGTCTGGTGACCTGCGTACCGCCGACGTACCGGGCGTGCGGATCGGTGCCGGCGAGCCGCGCGGCCAGCACGACGGCCTGGTCCCACGCCGGGGCCACCAGGCCGCTGACGACACCCCGGTGCTGGGCGCAGTCGCCGATTGCGCTGATGGCGGGATCGCTGGTCGCGAGCTCGTCGTCGACGACCACGCCGTGGCCCACCTCCAGGCCGGCGTCGCGCGCGAGGTCCGTCCGGGGCGCGGACCCGGCGGTGAGGACGACGGTGCGGCAGTGCACCTCGCCGTCGTCGAGTCGTAACGTCGACCCGTCCCAGCTCGTGGCGCGCGCGCCGGTCACCGTCCGCACGCCGAGCGCGGCGAGGGCACGGACCAGGACGGCGCCGGCGCCGGCGTCGAGGCAGCCGTTCATGGGCCAGGCGCGGGGGTGGACGACGACGACGTCGTGCCCGGCCGCGGCCAGTGCGCAGGCGACCTCGAGGCCGATGAAGCCCGCACCGACGATCGCGACGGGCCCCGGGTGGGCGGCGAGATGGGCAGTCAGCTTTCTCTGACCCGCGGCGTCCCGGAGAGTGAACACACCGGGCGCGAGACCGCCGTCCGATGAGCGGATGCCGTCGACGGGCGGGATGCGGGGCGCGGCGCCGGTGGCCAGGACGAGGTGGTCGTAGCCGGTCCTCGCACCGCCCGCGAGCTCGACCTCGCACGTGACGCGGTCGATCGCCGTGACATGTGTGGAGGTGTGCAGGGCGATGTGGTGGCGTTCCCACCACCCGGCGGGCTTGAGCCGCGCGACCGGGGTCGCGCCACCGGCAGCCCCGGACGCCCCGGCAGCCCCGGACGCCGCGGACGCCGCGGCAGCCCCGGACGCCCCGGCAGCCCCGGACGCCGCGGCGGCGTGGGAGAGCATGATGCGGTTGTACGGCTCCTCCGCCTCGGCGCCGAGCACGGTGATCGACAGGCGCGTCGGGTCGGGCTCGCCCGCGCGCAGTTCCTCGGCGAGGCGCGCGGCGGCCATCCCCGCGCCGACGATCACCACGTGGCGCCGCACCTGCGGCCCCGTCGGACCGGGCGGCGTGCCCGGCACCGTGCGTCCCGGCCCCACCTCCGCGCTCACGCCGCCTCCAGCCGCACCGCGCACACCTTGAACTCGGGCATCCGGCTGTGCGGGTCGAGCTCGGGCAGGGTGAGCAGGTTGGCCCGCCCGCTGCCGGCGAAGTGGAACGGCAGGAAGAGGGTGTCGGAGCGCATGTCCTCGTCGCAGCGGACCTCGGCCTCGACCGCGCCGCGCCGGGAGACCACGCGCGCGGCGTCGCCGTCGGCCAGCCCGACCGCGCGGGCGACGACGGGGTGGACCTGTACCCACATCCGCGGCTCGGCCGCGGCGAGCTCGCCCACCCGGCGGGTCTGGGCGCCGGACTGGTAGTGCGCGAGCAGCCGCCCGGTGGTCGCGAGCAGCGGGAACGCGGCGTCGGTCGGCTCTGCCGGCGTCCGCGGGGCGTCGACCACGAAGCGGGCCCGGCCGTCGGCGGTGGCGAAGCCGTCCAGGAACAGCCGCGGGGTGCCGTCCGGGGAGTCGGAGCCGCACGGCCAGTGCAGCACCTCCCCCGCGTCGAGGCGGTCCCAGTCGATGGCCGAGTAGTCGGCCTTGCCGCCGGCCGAGGCGCGGGCGAGTTCGTCGAACACCACGCGTGGGTCGGTCGGGAAATTTTCGGGCCCGCGGTCCAGGCGGCGGGCGAGCTCGTGCCAGATCCACAATTCGTCGCGCGCGCCGTCCGGCGGGGTGATCGACCGGCGGCGCCGCAGGACGCGACCCTCGAGATTGGTGAGCGTGCCCTCCTCCTCGGCCCACTGCGACACGGGCAGGACGACGTCCGCCAGCGCCGCGGTCTCCGACAGGACGAAATCGGCCACGACCAGCGTGTCCAGTGCGCGTAGCCGCTCGGCGACGCGGTCGGCGTCCGGCGCGGAGACCACCGGATTGGAGGCGTGCAGGAGCATGGCGGTGGGTCCGCCGGGTTGTCCGAGCGAGTCGAGCAGTTCGAACGCCGACACCCCGGGGCCGGGGATCTGTTCAGGGTCCACGCCCCACACGGCGGCGACATGGGCGCGGGCGTCGGGGTCGGTGATCATCCTGTACCCGGGGAGTTGGTCGGCCTTCTGGCCGTGTTCCCGGCCGCCCTGCCCGTTGCCCTGCCCGGTGAGCGTGCCGTAGCCGGTGCCGGGCCGACCGGGCAGGCCCAACGCGAGTGCCAGCGCGATCACCGCTCCCACTACGGAGGTGCCGTCGGCGTGCTGTTCGGCGCCCCGGGCGGTGAGGATGTAGCTGCCGGCTCCGGCGTCGCGGGCGTCGGCGAGGAGCCGCACCGCCCGCTCGAGGAGGGCGACGGAGACCCCCGTGACGCGCTCGGTGCGCTCCGGCAGCCATGCGGCGGCGTGCGCCCACGCGTCCTCGAATCCGGTGGTGCGGGCGGCGAGATACCGCGTGTCGGCGGCCCCGGTGACGACGACGAGGTGCAGCAGCCCCAGCGCGAGGGCCGCGTCCGTGCCGGGGCGCAGGCGCAGGTGCACACCGCCTCCGTCGAGGGCGTGCCGCGCGGTCGCGCTGAGCCGGGGGTCGGCCACGATGAGCCCGCCCGCCGCGGCCGCGGTGTCGAGGTGCTGGAGGAACGGGGGCATGGTGTCGGCGGGGTTGGCGCCGATGAGCAGGACGGCCCGGGCGCCCGAGAGGTCGGTGACGGGGAACGGCAGGCCGCGGTCGAGGCCGAAGCTGCGGTTGGCGGCCGCGGCGGCCGAGGACATGCACCAGCGGCCGTTGTAGTCGATGAGCCTGCTGCCCAGCGCGAGTCTGGTGAACTTGCCCAACTGGTAGGCCTTCTCGTTGGTGAGTCCGCCGCCACCGAAAACCGCTACGCCGTCCGGCCCGCCTGCGGCCTGCGCGCGTCGGATGCCGTCGACGACCCGGTCCAGTGCGGTGTCCCAGTCGCAGGGCTCGAGGCGGCCGTCGCGACGGATGAGCGGCGTGGTGAGCCGGTCCGGGTGGTCGAGGAGCTCGCCGGCGGTCCAGCCTTTGCGGCACAGTCCGCCCCGGTTGGTGGGGAACCACTCGGGCGTCACCTCGGCGGCCCTGCCCGCGGTGGGCGTGACGCTCATCGCGCACTGCAGCGCGCAGTACGGGCAGTGCGTGTGACCGGGCCCCTCGGCATCCTGCACCCGGGGCCGGTCCGGCGTCACCCGGGCGGTGTCGACGCTCGTCATGGTGTTCTCCTCGTCGTCGTCCTCGTCGTTTCTCGTCGCCCCGCCCCCGCGGCCTGCCGGCGAGTGGTCGAACCCGACCACGTCGTCCCAGGTCGGCACACGCGCAGACCGGCACTTGTGACCACTCGCCGCGCCCCGGCGGGGGCGGGGACACAGGCGCGGCGATCAGCGCGCGGCGGGCACCGGCTCAGCCCCACCCGGCGCGGCGCCGGCCGTGCCAACCCGCGACGACCCGGCCGCCCCGACAGGCGACGTCCCGGTGGCCACCGGCGCGGGCGCGGCGGCCGGGCGGCGCAGGTACACGGCCCGGGTGATCACGGCCGCCACCACGTAGAAGACGGTGAACACCACGAACGCCGCCGTCGCCGATCCCGATGACTGGTATGAGCTGCGCAGGGTCATGTTGATGAGGAAGCCGCCGAAGGCCCCGACGGCGCCGGCCACTCCGATCAACGCCCCCGAGTGGGCCCGCGACCACGCCGCCCGCGCCGCCTCCGGCAGGTCCAGGCCCCTGCTGCGGGCCTCGTAGACGGTGGGGATCATCTTGTAGACCGACGCGTTGCCCATCCCCGTGAGCGCGAACAGGGTGAGGAAGGCGGCGAAGAACAGGACGAGCGCGCCGCCGGAGAGCCTGCCGCCGTTCGAGGCCTGCATGCTCGAGGTGACGATAAGCGCCACCGTGGTGAGGGCCATGCCGAGGAACGTCACCAGCGTCACCCGCGCACCGCCGAACCGGTCGGCCAGGCGGCCACCGAGCATGCGGGTCAGCGAACCGAGCAGCGGGCCGAGGAAGGTGATCTGCGCGGCGTGGAGCGCGGCCTCACCCGGCGACTGTCCGTTGCCGGTGAAGGTCATGGTGAGCATCTGGCCAAAGGCGAAGCTGAAGCCGATGAACGAGCCGAAGGTACCGATGTAGAGCAGGGACAGCACCCAGCCGTCCTTGTCGCGGACCACATCCTTCATGCTGGCCACGTCGACGGTCTGGTGAGCGAGGTTGTCCATCTTCAGCGCCGCACCGATGCCGGCGATCACCAGCAGCACCAGGTACACCGCGATCACCCAGTGCGGCGAGCGGTTACCGGCCAGCGCGATCACGACCAGGCCCACCACCTGAATGGTGGCCACACCGAGGTTGCCGCCGCCCGCGTTGAGGCCCAGGGCCCAGCCCTTCATCCGCTGCGGGAAGAAGGCGTTGATGTTGGTCATGGAGGAGGCGAAGTTGGCCCCGCCCAGGCCGGCGAGCGCGCCTACCACCAGGTACAGCCACAGCGGCTGGCCCGGGTTGGCCATGATCCATAGCATCGCGCCCGCCGGGATGAGCAGGACGAACGCGGAGAACATCGTCCAGTTGCGACCGCCGAACGTGGCCGTGGCCAGCGTGTAGGGGATGCGCAGGAACGCGCCGGTGAGGGTCACGACCGCGGAGACGAGGAACTTGTCCGGGGCGTCGAGTCCATAGACGTCCTCCGGCATGAACAGCACCATCACCGCGAAGAGGGTCCACACCGAGAACCCCACGTGCTCGGCGAACACCGACCAGTACAGGTTGCGCACGGCGATGCGGCGACCGCCGGACTCCCACTGGTGCCGGTCCTCCGGATCCCAGTTCTCGATCGTGCGTGAGCGCGTCATGTGCGTGGCCCCTCCCCGCCGGTGGGCTCCCTCGTTCGGAGCCCCGTGACGGCAACCGTAGGAACGGGCTGTTTCCCCTGTGCTATTCGCGGTGACGGTCCCGTCACGGTGTACTCACGTGCAGGCGTTCGACCTGTGAGGGCGCCTCGGCCGTGATGGACTGTGCGCATGTCCTGCCGCGTCACATTCCGCGTCACCGCCCGCCTCATCGCGGTGATGACCGCCGCGCTCGCCCTCATGACGGGTCTGGTGCCCGCAGCCTCGGCGCAGCAGACCGGGGCCCATCCCCTGGACACATGGCGGGCGCCCTTTCCGCCGCCCGCGCCGATCCCGGCCGACGCGCGGTACGTTGACACCCAGTCCACGACCGGCCCGGACCAGCCGGGGTTCTGGGAGCCGGGACCGAATGTCATGCGTGTGGTCTCGCGGGCCCCGGCGGACTCCCCCACCTGGTGCGACGGTTACTGGAACCTGGCGGGTGTGCGGTGTTGGCAGGTGGCCCCGGATGGATCCGTCGCCGAACTTCGCCGGTTCTCCCTCCTCACCGACATGTGGCACGGCTCGTCGGACCCCTGGGCCGGGGCCGCCTATCAGGCCGGCTACCGCGTCGCCTACGAGATGGGCTGGGACTACACCTCCGGCGGCATCGTCATCCCCACCGGATCCGGGACCGCCTACTCCACGATGATGCCGCTCGGCAGGCAGTCCCCGGATGCCGACGTATGGGTGGCGCCGGGGATCCTTCCCGGGAGCTGACGATCGCGGCCGCGACGGCTGAGTAGCCTGGTGGTTCCGCGTGCCCCCGGATGAGAAGGATGCCCCACGTGCCGTTCCCTCTGGATGTCCCCGAGTCCGTCCTGCGCAGGCGCCGCAGCCAGAAGTGGCAGGCGTACCCGGAGGACGTGCTGCCGCTGTTCGTCGCCGAGACCGACGTCCTGCTGGCCCCCGCGATCCGGGATCGACTCGCGGCCGCCGTCGCCGACGGGGACACCGGGTACTTCACGGAGATCGAGCGGCTGGCCGGGGTGTGCGCCCGGTACTACTCGCGTTTCGGGTACGACGTGCCGGAGGACGCCGTGATCCCGGTCAACGATGTGGGGGTCGGCGTTCGCGAGTCGCTGGCGCGCATCCTGCCGGCCGGGAGCGGTGTCGTGTACACGCCGCCGGTGTACATGCCGTTCGGGCCGTGGATTCGGCGCGTGGGGATGTCACCGGTCGCGGTGCCGTTGATCGGTCACGACGGCGAGGACCCGCAACTGGATCTGGCGGGAATCGAGCAGGCGTTGGCGGGTGGAGCCCGGGCCGTTCTGCTCAGTCACCCGCACAATCCCACGGGCGTCCTCCACTCGCGTGCGGAGTTGGCCGAGCTAGCCCGGATCGCCGCCCGGCACGACGCGGTGGTGGTCTCGGACGAGATCTGGGCGCCCCTGGCCATGCCCGGCGTGGACTTCGTCTCGTTCCTGGCGGTCTCGCAGACCGCGCGCGAGGTGGGGCTGGCGATCTCATCGGCGTCCAAGGCGTTCAACCTCGCCGGGTTGAAGTGCGCGTTCGTGGTCAACGGCAATCCGGAGAAGTTCGCGGTTCCCCGTTCGGCGCTGTCCGGCGCGGTGGGGCACTTCGGCGCCCTCGCCGCCGAGGCCGCGCTCACCGAGTCACTCGACTGGCTCGACCACATGCGGGCCGCCCTCGCGTCGAATCTCGACCTCATGGAGCGGTTGCTGGCCGAGCATCTGCCCCGCGCGCGGTGGCGGCGGCCTGACGCGGGGTTCGTCGCGTGGATCGATCTGCGCGGGTACCCGGGCCTCGGCGACGACCCTGCCGCCGCGTTCCTGGACGAGGGTCGGGTCGCGCTGAGCCCGGGCCCGGCGTTCGGACCTCAGGGCAAGGGCTTCGCCCGCGTGAACTTCGCCTGCTCCGACGAACTTCTCTCCGAGGCATTCTCACGGATGGGGCGGATCGCGTCCGAGCGCGGCTGAGGTCCGCCCAGGCGCGGTGTCAGCGGATCCGCACCCCTCGGCGGCGGGGCCGTGGCCTCGCCGCCAGAGGAGAACTCCACCGAACGTTCAGCCCGTCACCGTGAAGGCGAACGACGTCCTGTGCTCACGTCCGTACCGGTCCGTCGCCGAGACCCGGGCGGTGTGCTCGCCCGGCTCGAGATCGGAGGGCAGCGCGATCCGCCACAGGTGCGAGCTCGACCGGCCCAGTGCGGCGTCGGCGATGAGGTTGTGGGTCCCCGAGACGGTCTCGGTGTACTCCCAGCCCACGTTGAGGGCCTCGCCGGTCGCCGGCTGGGTGTGCTCGGCGGCGACGGGCTCGCCCCCGTCGACGGACACCCGGACGCTGGCGTCCGTGGATCCGCCGAAGAAGCTGGCCGCCAGCCACGCCGCGCCCGTGCTCACGTCCGCGGTGCTGACTGAGTCGGTCGCCACGGGAGCCGGAGCCTCACCCTGCTCCCCGTCGTCCTTCCACTGCTGGTAGGCCTCGGCCCACTCCCGCCACGCGGGGCTGTTGATCCCTGTCAGGAACTGACGGTCGGTCGACTCGTTACGCACGGTGTAGTACTCGGAGCGCTCGTGTCCGTCGAACTCGATGGTCAAGACACCGGGCTCGGCGGCGTCAGAGGTGTAGGCGTGGGGCACGCCGTTCTCGTTGAGCTCGCCGGAGTACCACGAGCCGGAGACCGCGCCGGCCACGAGCTGGTCGTGGGTCAACTCGGGGATCCCGGCATCGATCCACTCTTGCCTGGAGTCACCCGCCAACAGATGCTCCAGCGTGTGGGTGTGACCGCCCACCGTCACCGCGTTGGGATAATCGGCCAGGATCTCGTACAGCGCACTCGCGTTGTCGGTCGTGACACCGCGGTAGTCCACGATCGGCGCGTGCGCGGCCACGACGATGTTCTTCTGACGCTCCACGTGCTGCAGGTCGTTACGCAGCCAGTCGAGCTGCTCCTGCGTGAGGGCCTCGGCGTAGCCGCCGTTGGACCCGTCGGCCTTCTGACCGTTGTAGACGATGTTGAACAGACCCACGAAGTGGGTGTCGCCCACTTCGTAGGAGTAGTACGGCGCGCCGAAGTCGCGGCGATAGGTGTCGACGGAGTGGGTGGCGTCGGCCGCGTCGAAGTCCATGTCGTGGTTACCGGGGATGGCACGCACGGGACCGTTCGCGTCGGCGTAGAGGTCCTTGACGGGCTGGTTCAGGCTCAGGTCGTCGCCGACGTTGTCGCCCAGGAGCAGGATGCCGCAGCCCGCGTAGTCGTCGCGGGCCGCGAGGTCGGCGGGCACGCCGCGGCTCGCGTACCCGACCTCCTCCATGTCGTAGGTCTGGGTGTCGGAGGCGATCGGGCAGGACTGCCTCGGATCGGCGGTCGCGGCCGACTTCGCGAGCGGGAAGTTCACCGCCGCGGGTAGATCGCCGGTCGGCTTCAGCCCGCCGAAGCGCAGCTCCGGCGAGCCCTCGGGCAGGTGGTTGTAGCTGAACTGGGCGACCTTCTGCTCGTCGACTGGCACCTGCCAGCCTGCGGGCTGGGTGATGAAGGCGGTGAAGTTGTCGGTGGCCGGCAGTTCGTAGCGCCCCTGCTCGCGTTTCACGCCGCGGCGGGCAGAGGGTCTAGGTGCATGCGCGACACCCCCGCCCGCCGTGCCCTTCGAGGGGACGGCGAACGGGGGTGGACGACAGCCTGAGCCGGTGGGATGCGGGCGTCAGCCCTGGTCTGCCGCCAGCTTCCTCAGCGACTCGGTCGGGGCGAAGCGCTCGCCGTACTTCGCGGCCAGCTCCTCCGCGCGAGCGACGAAACCCTTGTAGCCCGAGGCCTCCTTGGCGCCCGGCTCCGAGTAGTTCTTGGCGTACTGGCGGGTGCCGCCGGTCCACGCCGGGAACCCGATGCCGATGATCGAACCGATGTTGGCGTCGGCGTCGTCCACGATCACGCCCTCGTCAACGCACTTCTGCGTCTCGAGCACCTCGGCGAAGATCATGCGGTCGATCAGGTCCTGCAGCGGCGGGGCGTTATCGGGAGAGGTGTTGAACGCCTCCCGCAAGCCCGGCCAGAGTCCGCCGCGCTTGCCGTCGGCGTACTCGTAGAACCCCGCGCCGGCGGCGCGCCCGGACCGCTTGATCTCCTCGACCATCTTCAGGACGACGCGGTCGGAGGAATTGGGCACGTACTCCTTGCCCGCCGCCTCCTCAGCCTCGCGGGTGGCCTGACGGATCTTGACCATGAGGTTGAGGTTCAGCTCGTCGGACAGCTGCAGCGGCGCGGCCGGGTAGCCGGCGATCCGGCCGGACTGCTCGATGGTGGCGGGCTCGATGCCCTCGTCGAGCATGCCGATCGCCTCGTTGACGAAGGTGCCGATGACGCGCGAGGTGTAGAAACCACGCGAGTCGTTGACGACGATCGGTACCTTGCGGATCGCCAGGGTCAGGTCGATGGCCTTGGCCAGGGTCTCCGGGGTGGTCTTGTCCCCCTTGATGATCTCGACCAGCTGCATCTTGTCGACGGGCGAGAAGAAGTGGATGCCGATGAAGTCCTCGGGGCGCTGGACGCCCGTGGCCAGGTCGGTGATCGGCAGGGTCGAGGTGTTGGACCCGAGCAGGGCGTCGGGGGCCACGATGCCCTCGATCTCCTGGAAGACCTTCTTCTTGAGCTCGGGCGACTCGAACACGGCCTCGATCACCGTGTCGCAGCCGGCCAGGTCCTGTGGGTCCGCGGTCGGCGTGATGCGGGCCAGGAGGGCGTCGGACTTCTCCTTGGTGGTGCGTCCGCGCTCGAGCGCCTTGGCTTCGATCTTCTCCGAGTAGGCCTTGCCCTTCTCGGCTCCGGCCAGCTCGACGTCCTTGAGCACGACCTCCATTCCGGCCTTGGCGCAGACGTACGCGATGCCCGCGCCCATCATGCCCGCGCCCAGGACGCCGACCTTCGTGAACTCGGTCCTGGGGATCTCGGAGCCGTCGGCCGCCTTCGGGCGGGCTCCGCCGGAGGCGCAGTGCTGCATGTCGAAGAAGAACGCCTGGATCATGTTCTTCGCGATGGGACCGGTGACCAGCGAGACGAAGTAGCGGGCCTCGATCTTCTCGGCGGTCGCGAAGTCGACCTGGGAGCCCTCGACGGCGGCGGCCATGATCGCGCGGGGCGCCGGGGAGGGCGCGCCCTTGGTCTGCTTGCGCATGTTGGCCGGGAAGGACGGCAGGACGCCGGACAGCTCCGGGTCGTCGATGGTGCCGCCGGGCAGCGTCCAGCCCTTGCGGTCCCACGGCTGGGTGGCCTCGGGCTCGGTCTTCAGCCACGCCGTGGCTGCGTCGATGAGCTTCTCCGGCGCCACGACCTCGTCGACCAGGCCGGCTTTGAGCGCCTTGTCGGGCGCGAACGAGCGGCCGGACATGAGGATGTTGGGCACGGCCTGGGCCAGGCCGAACATTCGGACGGTGCGGACGATGCCGCCGCCGCCGGGCAGCAGTCCGAGGGTGACCTCGGGCAGGCCGACCTTGGCGCCGCGAGCGTCGGCCATGACTCGGTGATGGGTGGCGAGCGCGAGTTCGAGGCCGCCGCCGAGGGCGGCGCCGTTGATGGCGGCCACGACCGGCACGCCGCAGGTCTCGAGAGCGCGCATGCGCTCCTTGATCCCCATGGACCGCGCGTAGAGCTCTTCGGCCTGGTCGGGGCCGGCTTTGATCATCGACTTGAGGTCGCCGCCGCCGAAGAAGCTCTTCTTGGCGGACGTCAGCACGACGCCCTTGATGGAGTCCTTCTCGGCCACGATGCGGTCGACTGTGGCGGCGAAGTCCTCGATGAACCGGGCGTTCATCGTGTTGGCGCCGTGGTCGGGGTCGTCCATGGTGAGGATGACGATGCCGTCGCCGTCCTGCTCCCACCGGAACATATTCTCGCTCACTTGATCTCTACTCCTATGCCTGTGGTGTCGATGGGTCAGACGCGCTCGATGATGGTGGCGACACCCATGCCGCCGCCCACACAGAGCGTGATGAGGGCGCGCTTGCCGCCGGTGCGCTCGAGCTCGTCGAGCACGGTGCCGGTGATCATCGCGCCGGTCGCACCGAGGGGGTGCCCCATCGCGATCGCCCCGCCGTTGACGTTGAGCTTCTCGTCGGGGATGTCCATGTCCTTCTGGAAGCGCAGCACGACGGAGGCGAAGGCCTCGTTGAGCTCCCACAGGTCGATGTCGTCGGGGGTGAGCCCCGCGGTGGCGAGCGCCTTCTTCGCGGCCGGGGTGGGGCCGGTGAGCATGATGGTGGTGTCGGCGCCGGAGGTGGCGGCGGCCACGACGCGGGCGCGGGGGGTCATGCCCATCTCCTGCCCGGCCTTCTCCGAGCCCACGACGACCAGGGCGGCGCCGTCGACGATGCCGGACGAGTTGCCGCCGTGGTGGACGTGGTCGATCTCTTCGATCCAGTGGTACTTCTGCAGCGCGACCGCGTCGAAGCCACCCATGTCGCCGACCATGGCGAACGAGGGCTTGAGTCCTGCGAGTGACTCGACGGTGGTGCCGGGACGCATGTGCTCGTCGTGGTCGAGGATGGTGACGCCGTTGATATCCTTGACGGGGACGACCGACTTGGCGAACCGGCCCTCTTCCCAGGCCCGCGCGGCCAGGCGCTGCGAACGCTCGGCGTAGCGGTCGACGTCCTCTCGGCTGAAGCCCTCGATGGTCGCGATGAGGTCGGCGCCGATGCCCTGCGGCGAGAAGTACGTGTCGTAGTTGGTGGCCGGATCCATGGCCCAGGCGCCCCCGTCGCTGCCCATCGGCACGCGCGACATGGATTCGACGCCACCGGCCAGGACGACCTCGTCCCACCCGGAGCGGACCTTCTGCGCGGCCATGTTGATGGAGGTCAGGCCGGAGGCGCAGAATCGGTTGATCTGCACGCCGGCGACCGTGTCGGGCATCTTGGCCGCGAGGGCCGCGATGCGCGGCAGGTCCATGCCCTGGTCGCCGAGCGGGCTGACGATGCCGAGGATGATGTCCGAGATGCGGTTCTCGTCGAGCTCGGGGAACCGACGCCGCGTCTCCTCGATGAGGCCGACCACCAGGTCGATCGGCTTGACCCCGTGTAGGGCACCACTGGGCTTGCCCTTACCTCGCGGTGTCCGGATGGCGTCGTAGATGAATGCCTCGGTCATGGGTGGGCCACGCTCTTTCTCTGGGCGAACAGGTTCATGTCCCGTCAGGTTACGTGGTGCGGTCCCACGTCGCGGAGTGTGGTCCGTTTCCGTCGACCGGCGCGTCGTCGGCGCGGCCGGTGGCACAGTGGATCGCGTGACTGCGAATGACATCGTCTCCCCTGTCCTGGCCGAGCTCGCCGACGCGTGCGGGGTCGCCACGAGTTACCAGGACGCCCACGGCGTCCATCAACAGGTCTCCGCCCGTACGGTGCGGGCGGTGCTCGCCGCGATGGGCGTTCCGGTCAGGCCCGGCGGCGACGACGACGAGCTCGGAGTCTCGGATCACGAGGCCCTCGAGGACATTCGGGCGCGCCCCTGGCGGCGTGTTCTGCCCCCGTCCCTGGTGGCTCGTCAGGGCACCGCCACGGAGTGCCCGGTTCATGTCCCGCACGGCGCGAAGGTGAGGGTCTCAGTCCTGCTCGAGGGCACCGATGTCCCGGTGACGCTGCTCCCTCTCGATGAGCCACGCGCGGCCCGCGAGATCGACGGCGTGACGGTCGAACGGGTGACGCTCCGGGTCCCGGACGCACTGCCGGCCGGGTGGCACCGCGTCGCCGCCGTCGTGGAGGTACCGGATCGCGAACCGGAGTCGTCCGAGTGCACCCTGCTGGTGTACCCGCCGACGATCCCGGTCCCCCGCGGCCTGGGAGAACGTAGGGCAGTCGGTCTGGCCGCGCAGATTTATCAGGTGCGTTCGCAGCAGTCGTGGGGCGTCGGGGATCTCGCCGACCTCGGGACCCTGTCCGCCTGGGCCGGCCGCGAAACGGGTGCGGACTTCGTGTTGGTCAATCCGATGCATGCGGGCGAACCGTACCCGCCGGTCGGCCCGTCGCCCTATCTACCGACGACCCGCCGCTTCGCCTCTCCCCTGTACCTACGTCCGGAGCTGGTGCCCGAGTACGCGGAGCTACCCGCCGCTGATCGCGCGCGGGTCGATGTGCTCGCGCGGGAGGCAGCGGAATCCAACGAGAAGGACACCATCGACCGGGACGCGTCGTGGTCCGCGAAGTTGGAGGCACTGCGCCTCCTCTTCGCCGTTCCGCTCTCGCCGCGACGCTCTGAGTCGTTCGACCGGTTCGCCGTCGAACAACCGGGGCTGAGGGGGTTCGCCACGTGGTGCGCACTGGCCGGCGAGCACGGGCCTGACTGGAGCGAGTGGCCGGAGGAGCTGAGGGATCCGGACTCGGAGTCCGTCGCGCGCTTTGCCACCGAGCACGCGGAGGAGGTCCGTTTCCATGAGTGGTTGCAGTGGCAGGTCTCGCAGCAGCGGGGGCTTGCGCAGAGCGAGGCGGTCGGAGCCGGTATGCGGCTGGGCGTCCTCCACGATCTGGCGGTCGGCGTCCATCCGACCGGGGCGGATGCGTGGTCATTGAACCGGTCGCTCGCCCGCGGCGTCTCGGTGGGCGCGCCGCCGGATGCGTACAACCAGCTGGGTCAGGACTGGTCGCAGCCGCCGCTTCGACCGGATGCTCTGGCGGAGGAGGGTTACGCGCCATTCCGCGACATCGTTCGCGCCGCGCTCCGGGATTCTGGTGGGGTGCGTATCGATCACATCCTCGGGCTCTTCCGCCTGTGGTGGATTCCTGAGGGCGCCCCGCCCACCGAGGGGACGTATGTCCGGTATGACCACGAGGCCATGCTCGGTGTCCTCGCGTTGGAGGCCACGCGGGCCGGCGCCGTGGTGGTCGGTGAAGACCTGGGCACGGTGGCTCCGGGGGTGCGGGAGACGTTGTCCGATCTCGGGGTGTTGGGTACGTCGGTGATGTGGTTCGAGAAGCGTGACGACGAGCCGGTTCCGCCGGAGGAGTATCGCCGCCTGTGTATGGCGTCGGTGACGACGCATGATCTTCCCCCGACGGCCGGGTATGTCGATCTCGTCCACGTGGATGTTCGTGAAGAGCTCGGGCAGCTCACCGGTGACGTCGAGGAGGAGCGTCGGTCCGCGGCGGCCGAGATCGAGGCGTTCCGTAAGGAGGTCCGCGATCGGGATCTTCTAGAGGGCGATTCCCCGGATGATCTGGTGGTGGCACTTCACCGCTTCGTGGCGGCTGCGCCGTCGTTGCTCGTGGCGGTGTCGGTGTCGGATCTGGTGGGCGATCGCCGCCCGGTGAACATGCCGGGAACGTCGGATGAGTATCCGAATTGGCGGGTGCCGTTGACGGACGCCGATGGCCGCTTGGTCAGCCTCGAGGGGCTCGTGGATTCGGCATTGGCGCGTCGCGTGATGTCTGTGGTGGTGGGCCGCTGAAATGGCTGGAACCCCCGAACCGTTGGTTCGGGGGTTCCAGCGTTGTG
>NZ_BCSL01000038.1:0-34652 GCF_001570845.1 Dietzia papillomatosis NBRC 105045
CCGCCATCGCTCGCCATAGGCCACGCCGCCAGACCACATCCCGCCCGGCCCCCGGGCGCGCTCAGCGCTGCCAGGTACTCGATCGCCTGGCGACCTCGTGGATCGCGTCGATCTCGCGAAGCCCCAATCGCGATGGCCGGGACTGCAGGAAACGGCGAATACCGCGCCGCGGCACCACAACTACCGCGCCATCCGCCGGCTGAGCCTTCACCGTGAACCCGCGCCGCGCACCCACCACCGCGATGACGCCCGTGACCGGCACCGGGAAACCGACGTGCTCCGCGAGCATCCGAGACGCCCGCTCCGCCTCAAAACGGCTCTTGCGGACATAGTCGTGGCGCTGGCCGTTCACCAGGAAGACGTCGCCGCCGACCCAGACCGACGCCTTCGGGTGGTTCTTCGCGTTCACGGTGAACACCCCACCCGGGCCGACCACCACGTGATCGATGTCCGCGCCGCGATCGCCCACCCGCACCGCATGAAGAACGCGCCAGTGCACGCCCAGCCCGGCCAACTGCTCGGCGACCGCCTCCTCGCCGTCGGCGCCGATCCGCCACGCTCGCTCGTCGGTCCTCGCGTCGACAAGCCGGGCGAACAAGTGGCGAATCGTGCCCTGCGCCGCACGCTCGGCCACCGCGCGTTCGCGTGCGGAGGCGCCCGCCCGCACGTCCGCGAGATCGTGCCACCTCGGTCCGGTCGGGCCCGGCGACGGCGACTGCCACGGCGAAGGAGCCGGAGGCGGATGCGGCGAAACCCGGCCGTGGGCTACCGCATCGGGCGTGTCCGTGCGCGCCAGCTCCGGGGACCGCGTCGGCGCCGGGCCAGGAGCCGCCGACGGGCCAGGCGCCGGGGCCGGGGTCGTTCCGGAGCCCTGATGCGGCGGTCGCTGGGCGGCGAAGTGGTCCTCGATCGCCCGGCGCAGCAATGGCAGGTTAGACATGTCGTCGGAGCGGTACCGGCCCGTCGTGAGGTCGAGATAGCCGAGGTCGGTGCCACCGGGCGTCGACGCGTAAAGGCGGTCGTGGCCGTAGCGACGCCACCGCCGGACATTCCACTCGGTCACTGGCCCTCCTCCCCCGGATGCCACGAATCGTGACATCGCTCCGGTGCGGATAGCGACTAATCCGTCGAATGCCGCATCCACGACGGGGGTTCACCGGAGTCACTGCGAACGGCGATCGCCCCGCCACCGCCGCAGCCGCTCGCGGACGTGGTGACTCGCCACTGCTCGTGCCGCGCGCTCCCGCGGCCGCCCCTCGCCATGGCGTCTCGCGCGCACCGAAGCGCAGGCCAGGCGCCATGGCGAGGGGCGGCGGCAGTGTCGGGTGAGGGGGAATACGGCTGCGCCCCCTTTTGTTTGACATGTCAGCAACGTACGCTGGGCGCATCAACAGATCGAGAGGGACAACCATGCAGTTCGGAATCTTCAGCATCGCCGACATCACCCCGGACCCCACCACCGGGCGCATACCCACCGAGCACGAGCGGCTCGAGGCAATAGTCGAGTACGCCACGCTGGCGGAGCAGGTGGGCCTGGACGTGTTCGCACTGGGTGAGCACCACAACCCCCCGTTCGTCACGTCCTCCCCCACCACCACGCTGGGTTACGTGGCGGGCCGCACCAGCGAAATCATCCTGTCGACGGCCACGACGCTCATCACGACCAACGATCCGGTGAAGATCGCCGAGGACTACGCCATGCTGCAGCACCTGGCCGGCGGCCGGGTGGACCTGACGATGGGTCGCGGCAACACCGGTCCGGTGTACCCGTGGTTCGGGCAGGATATCCGCCAGGGCCTGCCGCTGGCGATCGAGAACTACGAGCTCCTGCACCGCCTGTGGCACGAGGACGTGGTGGACTGGGAGGGCAAGTTCCGCACGCCGCTCCAGCAGTTCACCTCGACGCCCCGCCCGCTGGACGGCGTCGCCCCGTTCGTGTGGCACGGCTCGATCCGCTCGCCGCAGATCGCCGAGCAGGCCGCCTTCTACGGTGACGGCTTCTTCCACAACAACATCTTCTGGCCCATCCACCACACCAAGCAGATGGTGGAGCTGTACCGCCGTCGCTACGAGCACTACGGCCACGGCTCGGCGGACCAGGCGATCGTCGGGCTGGGCGGCCAGTTCTTCGCCCGCGCCAACAGCCAGGACGCTGTGAACGAGTTCCGCCCCTACTTCGACAACGCCCCGGTCTACGGCCACGGCCCGTCGCTCGAGGACTTCACCGCGCAGACCCCGCTCACGGTCGGCTCGCCGCAGCAGATCATCGACCGCTACATGACGATGCGCGAGCACGTGGGCGACTACCAGCGCCAGCTGTTCCTCGTCGACCACGCCGGCCTGCCGCGCACGACGGTGCTCGAGCAGATCGAGATCCTGGGCACCGAGATCGTCCCCACCCTCCGCCGCGAGCTCGACGCCCTGCGCCCGGCCCACGTGCCGGACGGCCCCACCCACGCCGCGCGGGTCGCCGCCCGCGACGCCGAGCTGGCCGCCGCCGGCGAGCCCGCCTACTCGGACGCCTACCGCTTCGGCACCGGCGACAACTGGACGGGCCTCACCGCCGAGGGCGGGCAGCGGGCACAGCAGGAGTCGCTCGCCCGCAGCCGCCGCACCCAGGCCCGCCTCGCCGAGGCGCCGGCCGGAAAGGAGTCCAAGTGACCTCCGAGCACCTGACCGACCACACCGCCCCTGACGAGCGGCCGCTCAACCTCGTCGTCGTCGCCGCGGGCACCTCCGTGCCCTCCAGCACGCGGATGCTCGCCGACCAACTCACCTCGGCCACCCGCGACGCCCTCGCCCGCCACGGGCAGCGCGTCGAGGTGACGGTCCTCGAGGCGCGTGAGCTGGCCCACGAGGTCGTCGACGCGACGGTCACCCGCTTCCCCGGCGAGAAGCTGAGCGCGGCGATCGACGCGATCGGCCGCGCGGACGGGCTGATCGCGGTGACGCCGATCTACAACCAGTCGTTCTCCGGCCTGTTCAAGTCGCTGTTCGACGTCATCGAGCCCGGCACCCTCGCCGGGGTGCCGGTGGCGCTGGGCGCGACGGGCGGGACGGCGCGGCACTCGCTGGCGGTCGACTACGCGCTGCGGCCGATGTTCGCCTACCTCAAGGCCGACGTCGTGCCCACCACCGTGTTCGCGGCCGCCGAGGACTTCGGCGCCGTGTCCACCGCGGGCGACGAGAACTCACTGCGGACGCGGGCCGTCCGGGTGGGGACCGAACTCGGCGACTACATGCTGCGGTTCGCGGGGGTCACCGCCGGCGCGGTCGAGCCGACGCGCGCGGATGACAAGCGGGGACGACGGGACGACGACGACGAGTTCAGCGACTTCGTCCCGATGGGCGATCTCCTGGGACGCTAGACCGGCAGCGGCACCGGACACCCGGCCGGCGCGCCTGACGCCGCGGGGCGTCAGCGCGGGTCGCCCACCTCGTCGCTACCGGGGGCACCGATCACACCAGAGCGGTCGGTGCCCTCGTCGGCGAGCTGGTCCGGCGCCGGGTTCTCGGCGTCGAAGCTCTCCGGCAGGTTCTTGATGTGCTTGTTCATGTTGCGCACGAGCAGGACCGTGGCGATGAGCAGCAGCAGTACGAGGGGGATACCGAGCGGCGAGGCCTTGCCGAACTCGGGGCCGACCGGGTTGTCGTTGTACCCGGGGGTGCCGGGCGACTGGTTCTGAGCGAAGATCATCGCCGACTCGTACGCCAGGATCTGGACGTCCGGTCCCAGGGTGATCATCGCGCGTCCTCACTCGTGCTCGGTCCGACCGGGAGCTCGACCGACGGGTCGACTCCCGCGAAGAGGTCTGTCTCGTATTCTCCCTCACCGAGCTGAGGGAAGCCCACCCGACTGGCTGCCAGTTCGAACTCCTCGGTCGGCCACACCCGCTGCTGCATCTCCACCGGCGCGGCGAAGAACCAGCCGTTGGGGTCGATCTGGGTGGCGTGCGCCAGCAGGGCCGAGTTGCGCTGCTCGAAGTAGTCCGCGCACTCCACCCGGGTGGTCACCCGCTCCATCACGTCCGGACGGTCCTTCCAGCGGGACAGGAACTCGTCGAAGTGGCGGACGCCGTCGCGGGCGTACAGCTCCTCGTCGAGCAGCTCGAGGCGGCGCCGGGGGAAGCCGTGCGTGTAGTAGACCTTCGCGATGGCCCACGGCTCGCCAGCGTCCGGATACCGGGCCGGGTCCGCGGCGGCCTCGTAGGCGGCCATCGACGCCGAATGCACCTTCAGATGATCCGGGTGGGGATAACCACCGTTCTCGTCGTAGGTGATCATCACGTGTGGCCGGAACTCGCGGATCCTGCGGACCAGGGCCTCGGTGACCTCGTCGTCGTCGGCCAGGGCAAAGCACCCCTCCGGCAGGGGCGGTAACGGGTCCCCCTCGGGTAGCCCCGAGTCCACGTAGCCCAGCCAGTGGTGGTCGACGCCCAGGATGTCGGCGGCGCGCGCCATCTCGCGCACGCGAACCGCGGGCAGATCCGCGGTGATGTCCGGGCGGTCCATCGCGGGGTTGAGGATGTCGCCCCGCTCTCCCCCGGTGCACGTCTCGACCAGCACGTGGACGCCCTCCGCGACGTACTTGGCCATGGTCGCCGCCCCCTTGGACGACTCGTCGTCAGGGTGGGCGTGGACCGCCATCAGCCGCAGACCGGCCATCGGGTGCACCTGCCGTTCTTCTCGAGTAGGTGGAGGACCGCACCATTCTATGGGCGTCGCCGCGCGCCGTGCCCCCGGCCCGTGCCCCGGTGGACCCCCCGACCGTCCTCGCCGACGCGCCCGGATACCCTGGCCCCCATGAATGAGCCGAGGTCGGACGCCCCGTCGCGGCGCCCCGCAGGGCCGCCCGCCGACCGGTACGCCGACGCCGACCGCGGCTCGGGCCTGGCCGGCAAGGTCGTCGCGGTTCTCCTCGTGCTGCTCGTGGGCGCCCTGCTGGTGGCCGGCGTGGTGACGATGTACCGCCTCAACCAGACGCCCGACATCTCGGGCGAGGCGACCGGCGTGGAGGTCGTGGACTCCGGCCGGGTCGACCTGACGTTCACCGTCACGCGCGAGGAGCCGGGCACGCCTGCGTACTGCATCATCCGCGCACAGGAGGAGTCGAAGGGCGAGCTGGGCCGGCGTGAGGTCTACGTCCCTCCGTCCGAGAACGGCACCGTCGAGATCACCGCGTCCGTGTTCACCACCGACCGTGCGTTCATCGCCGACGTGTACGGCTGCGGCGAGGACGTCCCCGACTACCTGCGCAGGTAGAGCGCCTGCGAACCCGACCGACCACCGCCCTCGCGCGGCGGTGTCTGTGTGTTAATATTGGCGCTTCAGCACGGCTCCGGATCCGCGGGGCCGTGTTTTTATTAACTCACGCACGCGAACAGATTGGAGTGCGCTCATGGCGAACGACACCCAGGTCCACTGGCTGACCCAGGACTCGTACGACCGCCTCATGGCCGAGAAGGAGGCGCTGATCGCCAACCGTCCGGTCATCGCCGCCGAGATCAACGAACGGCGCGAGGAGGGCGACCTCAAGGAGAACGCCGGCTACCACGCCGCGCGCGAGCAGCAGGGCCAGGAGGAGGCGCGGATCCGCACCATCGACGACCTGCTGGCCAACGCCCAGGTCGGCGAGACGCCCACCGAGTCCGGCGTCGCGCTCATCGGCTCCGTCGTCCGCGCGTACTACAACGGCAACGAGGACACCAAGGAGACCTTCCTCATCGGCACCCGCGGCGAGGGCTCCGGCAAGGACGACCTCGAGATCTACTCGCCCGACTCGCCGCTCGGCAAGGCCGTGCTCGGCGCCAAGAACGGCGAGACCCGCGAGTACACCGCCCCCAACGGCAAGAAGGTCTCCGTCACCGTCGTGACCGCGGAGCCGTACCAGAGCTGACCTGCTCCGTGGAGACCCCGGTGGTAGGTTCTTCACGAATGTCGGGTCGCCCAGACGCGCCCGACTCAGCGCCGGCGTAGCAGGAGTTCCAACGTGTCAGACGGTTCCCAGGACAGGCCCCACGGCCCTGCCCCGACGATCGAGGCGGCCGCAGCGAGGGTCCTGGGTCCGGCACTCCGGACCGGCCAGTCACCCTTCGAGGACGATCTCTACACCTGGACCCCCGAGGTCGCGGAGGAGCTCGCCCGCCGCCTGGACGCCGACCCCGCGGACGACGCGGGCGGCGCCGGCGGCGGGGCGGGCCCGACCGGGGCGGCGGCGTCCGGGTCGACCCGCTCCCCCGTCATGCAGGCGCTGCACGACCAGCTCGAGGGCGCCCCGCGGCCGGTGGTGCTGCTGGCCGCCGAGCTGCTGTACATCCAGCAGCTGCCGCTGAGCACCGTCACCGCGCGCCTCAAGAGGGGCCGCGTCCGCGACGTGCTGTCCTGGATGGACGAGGCGCCGGAGATCCCCGCCGACCTCGACGAGGTCCTCACCGAGAAGGGCCCGCTGACCGGCGGCCTGGGCTTCAACGTGCAGATGCGGGAGCACCTGCGCTGGCTGTGCTCGTTCATCGTCCACTGGGCCGAGCTCGACGCCTCCGTCCGCGACGCGGCCCTGTCCGACCCGTGGGAGTTCCAGCGGGCCGCGCGCTCGACGCCCGGCGACTGGCGGGCCATCCGCTACAGCCTCCAGTACCTGGTGTGGCCCGGCTACTTCCAGCCGATCGTCAAGCACGAGCACAAGACGCGGATCCGCGACGCGTTCGCCGACCTCATCGGCGGGCCGTCCGGGATCGACGAGCTCGACATCGACCAGGACCTGCACCGGATCTCGGAGGTGCTGTCCGCGCAGCTCGGTCAGCCCGTGGACTGGTACCGCGGCTCCGTGGCCAACCAGTGGCAGCGGCACCGCGATGACCACTCCCGCCGCGCGTGGCTCGTGCGGCCCGGCCGGGGCGGAGTCGGCCAGTCCGGGCAGTGGGTCGCGCAGAACCGCATCGCGCTGCCCGCCTCGCACCTGCCGCGGATCCCCGCCCACGCCAGCCGGCTCGAGGTCTCCCAGGCCGTCGAGCAGGGCTACCCGCACCTGGACTACCAGGCGCGCTTCCAGCTCACCGCGGAGCTGCACACGTTCCTGTCCCGGATGAGCCCGCAGGACGTGGTGGCCACCGTCGCCGACGCCAAGCTGCACCTGGGCACCCTCACCGACGACCTCGGCTACGTGGAGGACGGCGGGCAGCAGCTCGAGCGGTCCGTGCTGTGGAGCTCCGTCACCCTGGATCTCGAGTCCCTGCCGAGCCCCCTGTCCGAGCTGATCGGCGAGCCCGGCACGGTCGTCGACCTCACCGACGGGCTCGACGCGCTGCTGTCGGCCATGCACCCGGGGCGCCACTCCGCCGAGTCGCAGGTCGCGGAGGCCCCCGCCGCGGGCGCGGTGCCCACGCTGCCCGAGGTCACCGACGAGCTCGCCGACGGCCTGCACATGCCACGCAAGGAGTTGCAGGAGATCGTCGACACACTTCAGCAGCGTCAACAGATCGTGTTCTACGGCCCTCCCGGTACGGGCAAGACCTATCTCGCCCAGGAGCTCGCGCGTTTCCTCGCCGGTCCCGACGACCCGAGCCGCGTCCAGCTGGTGCAGTTCCACCCGAGCTACGCCTACGAGGACTTCTTCGAGGGCTACCGCCCCACCCTCACCGAGTCGGGTCAGCCGGGCTTCGCGCTGCAGGCCGGCCCGCTGCGTCGGCAGGCCGCGCGCGCGACGTCCGAGTCGGGCCGGGAGCACCCGAGCTTTCTCATCATCGACGAGATGAATCGCGCCGACCTCGCGCGCGTGTTCGGCGAGATGTACTTCCTGCTCGAATACCGCGACCGCACCGTCCTGCCCCAGTACTCCCCCGACACGTCGTTCCGGCTGCCGCGCAACCTGTTCATCATCGGCACGATGAACACCGCGGACCGCTCGATCGCCATGGTCGACGCGGCCATCCGCCGCCGCTTCGCGTTCATGGAACTGCACCCCGACACCCCGCCGGTCGCCGGTGTGCTGCGCCGTCACCTCGAGGCGCGCGGCGCGTCGACCGAGCCGGCGGAGCTGCTCGAGGCGCTCAACTCGGAGATCGACGACTCCGACCGCGACCTGCGGATCGGGCCGTCGTACTTCATGAAGGACCAGGCCACCGAGCCCGGCGGCCTCGAGGCGATCTGGCGGTACGACCTGCTGCCGCTCCTCGAGGAGCACTACTACGGGCGGCTCACCCGCGCCGAGGTCCACGAGCGGTTCGGCCTGGCGGCGCTGCGCCGCAAGATCGGGCGGGCGTGACCGCGACCTCGACGGGTCCGGGGGCGTCCGAGCTGATGTCCCTGGAGTTCGACGAGTTCGACCGTCGGGGCAGGCTCGTCACCCTGAGCTGGGAGGGCGCGCAGCACCTGTCGCAGACCGGGCTGGTGGAGGTCCTGCCCGCAGGCCGCGACACGTGGCGGCTCATCCCCAGCGGTGCCGTGGGGTCGGTGCGGGTCGAGGGCCTGTCCGTGCGGGTCCTGCCGGCCGCGAGCCTCGGGCTGACGCAGCTGTTCTTCCTGCTGGATCACGCGGCCGACGACGCGTTCCTGGCCTCGGC
This sequence comes from Dietzia papillomatosis NBRC 105045, assembly GCF_001570845.1. Lineage (NCBI taxonomy): Bacteria > Bacillati > Actinomycetota > Actinomycetes > Mycobacteriales > Dietziaceae > Dietzia > Dietzia papillomatosis. The sequence goes on from NZ_BCSL01000038.1 coordinate 8,559, forward strand.
CGTCCAGGCGCGGGACGACGACGAGCTGTGGTCCTCCGTCGCCGAGTCGATGGCCCGGCTGGCGCACCAGGCGTTGGCCGCCGGGCTGCTGCGGGGGTACCGCAGGGTCGACGAGGCGCTGACCACCGTTCGCGGCAGGATCCGGCTCGGCGACCAGATCCGCCGCCATCCGGGCATGACCATCCCGCTCGAGGTCACATACTCCGAGTTCACGCCGGACATCGCCGAGAACCGCATCCTGCGCACGGCCGCGCACCGCCTGCAGTTCCTGCCCGAGCTGCCCGACGCGACCCGCCGTCGGCTCGCCATGGTCGACGCCAGGTTGTCCGACGCCTCGCTCATCGGTCAGGGCGCGCCCGTGCCCGCGTGGACGCCGAGCCGGCTCAACGCCCGGTTCCAGGACGCGCTGTCGCTCGCGGACCGCATCGTGCGGCGCATCTCCGTGGAGGTCGAGGACGGCCATGCGGCGTCGGCGGCGTTCGTCACCGAGATGCCGGAGCTGTTCGAACGGTACGTGGAGGCCGAGCTGACCGCCGCCCTCGACGGGCGGGGCGGGCGGCTGCTGCACAACCCCGTCGTCAATCTGGACTCCGGTACCGAGGCCGACGGTGACACCTCGTCCGGCCGTCACCGCGCCCCCGCGGGGGACGGTGACCACATCTCCGTGCGGACCGGCTTGGTGTACGAGGTCGACGGCGAGCCGGTCGCCACGTTCGTACCGACCTATCCCACGGACCGCCGGACCCGCGCGGCCGAGCACTACCGGCTGCTTGCCGCCTGCACGGCGCTCGGCGTCGACCGCGCGTACATGGTGTATCCCGCCCAGCGGCGTGACGATTCTCCTCAGCCGCGGCGGATCGTGCACACGGACATCTCGATCGTCGAGTACCCCGTCGACCTCTCCGGCGGCCCCGCCGACAGCCGTCGGGCTATCGTCGAGTTGGCCGAGCACGCGCGCGCCCTCGCGTGTGCACCCGCCGCCCGCCACCGCACGGAAGGGAGACGACACGCCCGATGAGCGACGCCGATGATCCCGCCCGCCGACTCGTGGTGAGTCTCGCGCTGGCCGCAGTGGGGACGGTCGGCGCGTATCGCGGCGCGTACGAGGTGCTCGCGCAGCAGGCCAGGATCGCCCGTCGGGTGATCCCGAAGCCCACCTCCCGCCCCTACGACGGCGACGGGCTGTACCGCCCGGGGGCGCCGTCTCCCGATCCGTGGCGGCCGGGCATGACGTGCGACGTCCACATGATGGTCTTCGGCGACTCGCTGGCCGCCGGGCTGGGCGCCGACTCACCGGACGAACTACCGGGTGTCCTGCTGGCCCGCGGCCTCGCCGAGGAGGCCGGCTGGGACGTCCGGTTGAGCATCAAGGCGATCGTCGGTGCCACCTCCAAGGGGCTGGCCGGGCAGGTCGAGGCGATGCAGGTCGCGCACGGCCGGCCGGACATCTCCGTGATCCTCATCGGCGGCAACGACATCACCTCGCGCAACGCGATCGGCCCGTCGGCACGCCGCGTCGGGGAAGCCGTGCAGGCCCTACGTGATGGCGGTTCCCACGTCGTGGTGGGCACGTGTCCGGACCTGGGCATCATCAAGCCGGTGCCGCAGCCGCTGCGTTCTGTCATGGCCACGCTCAGCCGGCGGCTGGCCGCCGCGCAGGCCGTGCAGGTCCGCCGGGCCGGGGGCGTCCCGGTGTCGCTGGCCGAGACCCTGGCCCCCGAGTTCCACCGCCGCGGCGAGAGTCTGTTCTCCCCCGACCGCTTCCACCCCAACTCGGCCGGCTACGAGCTCGCCGCCGGCCTGCTGCTGCCCGCGGTCTGTGTGGCGCTGGGCGTGTGGGACGAGGTGCCCGAGGAGCATCTGCCGCACGATGCCGCCGAGGCCGCCGCGTCACTCGAGGCCGCGGACGTCGCCGCCGAGGCCGCCGAACCGGCCGACGCCTCCGGCCGTGCCGAACACCGTGAGTCCGTGGTCGCCCGCCTCACCAAACGCCTCACCGACTTCGTCCGCACCCACGAGGACACGGGCGACGAGGGCGAGAACGCGTTCCTGCATAATGAGGACGTGGACGCCGATCCGGAGAGCACGGGGGATGCCCGCGAGGCCGCGGACACCCTCCGGCGACGGAGCCGGATCCTCCGGTTGGCACGCCTCACCCGGGACGACCCCCACCCGGGCGAACCGACCGACCAGACCTGAACCTCACCTGCCGCACACGAAGCAGCCACCAGACACGAAGGAGCCTTCCATGCCGGAAGCCGTGATCGTCTCTTACGCCCGTTCCCCCATCGGGCGCGCCAACAAGGGTTCCCTCGTGGGCATCCGCTCGGATGACCTCACCGCCCAGATGGTCAAGGCAGCACTGGCCAAGGTGCCAGAGCTCGACCCCACCCAGGTCGACGACCTGATGCTGGGCAACGGTCTGCCAGGCGGCCAGCAGGGCTTCAACATGGCTCGCGTCGTCTCGGTGCTCGCCGGCATGGACACCGTCCCCGGCACCACCGTCAACCGCTACTGCTCGTCGTCGCTGCAGACCACCCGGATGGCGCTGCACGCGATCAAGGCCGGCGAGGGCGACGTGTTCATCTCCGCCGGTGTGGAGACCGTCTCCAACTTCCAGTACGGCACCTCGGACCACATCCCGAACACCCACAACCCGGTCTTCGCCGACGCCGAGGCCCGCACCGCCCAGCGCGCCGAGGGTGGCGCCGACGTGTGGACCGACCCGCGTGACCAGGGCCTCCTGCCGGACGTGTACATCCCGATGGGCCAGACCGCCGAGAACGTCGCCCAGATCACCGGCATCACCCGCGAGGAGCAGGACCACTGGGGTGTGCGGTCGCAGAACCGCGCGGTCGAGGCCGTCGAGCGTGGCCACTTCGCCAACGAGATCACCCCGGTGACCATGCCCGACGGCACCGTCGTCACCGCTGACGACGGCCCGCGCCCCGGCACCACCTACGAGAAGATCTCGCAGCTCAAGCCGGTCTTCCGTCCCGACGGCACCGTCGCGGCCGGCAACTGCTGCCCGCTCAACGACGGCGCCGCGGCCCTCGTGATCATGTCCGACACCAAGGCCAAGGAGCTCGGTCTCACCCCGCTCGCGCGCGTCGTCTCCACCGGCGTGTCCGGCCTGTCGCCGGAGATCATGGGCCTCGGGCCGATCCAGGCCGTCAAGAACGCCCTGAAGATCGCCGGCAAGCAGATCTCTGACATCGACCTGTTCGAGATCAACGAGGCGTTCGCCGTGCAGGTGCTCGGCTCGGCCCGTGAGCTCGGCATCGAGGAGGACAAGCTCAACGTCAACGGTGGCGCCATCGCGCTGGGCCACCCGTTCGGCATGACCGGCGCCCGCATCACCGCGTCGCTCATCAACAACCTGCAGGCCGAGGACAAGCAGTTCGGCGTCGAGACCATGTGCGTCGGCGGCGGCCAGGGGATGGCGATGGTGCTCGAGCGCCTCAGCTGATCCCCGGCGCGGCGGGCGACATGCGACCCGCCATCGCGAAGAGCGTTCCGCCCACGTTTCCCGAGAGGGGCGTGGGCGGAACGCTCTTCTCGTCGGCAGGGCCGCCGCAGTCCCCCGATGGACGGCCCGTCCAGGGCGCGCACGGAGCTACCAGGCCGTTCTCGAACGGGTTGACCGACGCCGGGATGGAGCACCGCGCGGACTACGCGGACAGTGGCCGGCACCACTGGGCGACATTCATCAGGTACTTCGACGCAGGAATGACGACGGCCCCGGTTCCCTTCTCAGGGGCGCCGGGGCCGTCGCGGCTCGCGGGTCGGTTCCGCGTCAGAGGCGGATCACTCGCGGAAGTAGCTCATCAGCCGCAGGATTTCGACGTACAGCCACACCAGGGTCACGGCGAGGCCGAGGGCGACGCCCCACGCCATCTTGGCCGGGGCACCGGCGCGCACGAGGCGGTCGGCGTTGTCGAAGTCCAGCAGGAAGCTGAACGCGGCCAGGCCGATGCAGACCAGCGAGAAGATGATGGCCATGACGCCGCCGTCACGCAGCGGGTTGAAGCCGAACAGCAGCGCACCGAACAGATTGCCCACCATCAGGACGAGCACGCCGATGAGGGCGGCGGTCATGAACCGGGTGAACTTGGGGGTCACGCGCACGGCGCCGGTCTTGTAGACGAACAGCATGCCGGCGAAGACGCCGAACGTGCCCAGGATCGCCTGGCCGATCACCGCAGCGGCGTCGGCACCGGCGATGTTGAAGGTGAAGATGTGGGAGACCGCGCCGATGAACAGTCCCTCGAACGCGGCGTAGGTCAGAGTGACGGGCGCGGAGTCCATCTTGCGGCCGAAGGTGGCCACGAGAACGGTGATCAACCCGCCGATGCCGCCGACGAGCAGGAGCGGCATCGCGAGCCCCATGTCGACGGACAGGAAGTAGGCGATGAGGCCCACGACGCCGATCACGCCGAGGGTGATACCCGTCTTCGCGACGACGTCGTCGATGGTCATGGGCCGGGTGTCGGCGGCGGCCTGCGGGGCACCGTAGCCGGCCTGAGCACCGTAGCCGGCCTGAGCACCGTAGCCGGCCTGGGCGCCGTAGCCGGCCTGGGCGCCGTAGCCCGGCTGGCCGTACTGCCCCTGCTGGAACGCCCCGCGTCCGGCGGCGCCGAACTGGGTGGCGCCGCGGGCGCTGTCTGTGGACAGGGAACTGAAGACCGGATTGCTGCTGCTGCGCATCGAGGTCCCTTCGGAAATTGTCGGGGAAGGTCGTTGGTCGAGAGTCCCCGCCGGCTCACCGACGAATCACTCGTACCCCTACAACGCGCGAGGTCGCCTGAGTGTTCCCGGCGGAAACGGTTTCGGACGGCGGTCCTGGGATGGAGCGTCGGTCACGGGACCGGGTCGGAGTGGGGTCGACGACGACGAGGGCATCGGGCCCGGGAGAGTCCCGCTCGTCCCGGGCCGGCCGGTCCGGCTCATGGTGAGCCCACCCCGTTCTTCGTCAGGAAGCGCGAGGTCCGCCGTGGTGGTGACGAAGCTGAACGCCCGGCCCTCCCCTCGGATCGTGTAGGAGTTCACACCCACGACGTGGCCGGCCTCGTTCACGGTGGGTCCGGGTCCACGGCCGGATCTTCGGCTGGTGAGAAAGTCCGCATTTGCGTGATCTAGGCCACGTTACGCCCGGGCCGCCAGCAACCCTCGAGTTCGTCTATGAACGCTGCGGACCCGTTACCGGTGCCCCGCACTGCTACTCGCAGGCCACCCCGTCGTTGTCCCGGTCCAGCTTCGAGGCGTATCCGGGCTGTCCACGGTAGAGCGGTGCGGCGCCCGCCGCCCGCGCCGCCGAGCAGTTCTGGTAATACGCCGACTGCGGTTCCTGCTCGGCTACCGGAGCGGGCGCGTAGGTCTGGGCGGGCGCCGGGGCGTAGGTCGGCTCAAAAGCAACCGTGGAGGCGGGTGCAGGCTCGGGCTCAGACGCGACGGGAGTGGCCGGGGCCGACGAGGTACTCGCGGGGGCCCGCGTCACCGTGGTGGTGGTCGTCGTCCGGACGGTAGAGGTGACCGTGCTGGTCGCGATGGCGCCGGTCGCCGCCGCCGGGCTCGCTGCGGGAACGGGCGTGGGCGCCGTGGCGGGCATGAGCGCGGCGCCTGCGACGAGCGCGGCGGCCGAGACGGACCCGACGAGCGGCCACCGGCGTGCGTAGGGGGCGAGCGGGGTACTCCATGTGAGGGGACTGAGCGCATCCGCCGAAACCTGGCCCGCCATCGACTCCGCGGCGAGCGCGGCCTCGCGGTCGAGACGGTAATCTTCCTCGGCCCGGGTGCGGTCCCTGCGCTCGCAGAGAATCCACCACCCGCCGGGGCCCGCCACGGCCAGGCCCACCAGCACCTCGGCCAGCGAGGCGAGAGCCCCACCGTCGGCCATTCCGATGGCCGCGAACAGCATCAACCCACCCACCACCACAGCGCCCCAGGCGAGGGCCTGCCTCCAGACGGGCGGCGCGATGTACGTAGGTTCGGACAGGGCGGGGTGTGCCGGGGACGGCAGAACGATCGGCATGCGCGCGGTCTTTCGAGGAAAGGGAGGAGTCCGCGGAACGCCCACAAAGCGCCGCGCGGTGGAGGTGTGAACACTACTCCGCCGCGCGGCGCTCGCCAAACATATCTTTATCTTGACCGGGGGCTCAGCCCAGCGCCACCCTGTGGTTCCAGGACCGCGCCGTGCGCCAGAGGCAGAACACCGCCAGGGCGACGAGCGCGATCACGAAGCCGATCGGCATCACGGCGTTGCTCGCGGAGGAGCCGGCGGCCAACTCGGAGAGCAGATCGAAACGGACGAGGCCCAGCGTCTCGCCGTCGGTCTCCCCCACCCCGATCGGGATCAGCAGCATCCCGAGCAGGGACAACGCCTGCGTGGCGAGGTAGACCAGGACGAACACGACGATCGGTCCACCCGCCCCGTGCCCGGACAACCGTCGCTCGTGCCCGATCGAGATCGAGAAGTAGTACTGCACCGGCCACACCAGGACCGAGCCGAACGCCAGCGCGATGCCGGCCGCGACCATCCACCCCGGCGTGACGTCGGTGACGGTGGTCCACGCGGCGGTGAGTACCGACCACGACGGCGACGATCCGCCCGAGCGCTGGGCGTTCGACCACCACGCGAGCAGCGCGAGCACCACGGTGAGGACGATCGCCGCCAGGGACGCGAGCATCGCCCAGGCCAGCTTGGCCCAGTAGATGCGGGAACCGCGGACCGGCAGGGAGTGCGTGAAGTACCCGATCCGGCCGTAGCTCGAGCGCCAGTAGTCGGCGGCGAGGGTCAGCTGGACGGCCGGGACGGCGATCACCGCGGCGAGCATGCCCGCGGCCAGCCCGAGCTCGGACAGCACCGGCCAGCCGGCGGCCCCGAGCAGGCTGCTTAGCGCCCCGATCAGGGCGAGCAGGCCGAAGAGGGTCCCGAGCGTGCCGCGCGTGCGCAGCCATTCGTGCGTGAGGAGTCTCGTCGTCGTCGCCCTTCTCGGGGCCCCGGTCGACGGTGAGGGGGTCGCGGTGGTCGCGGTCATCGGTACGTCTCCTTGAAGATCTGGTCGAGGCTGGCACCCCGGCCGCCGCGGAGGTCGTCGGCGTCGCCGGAGAGGACGACGCGGCCGTGGCGCATCATCACCACCGCGTCGAGGACGGGTTCGAGGTCGTGCACGAGGTGGGTGGCGATGAGCAGCAGCGAGTCCTCGGAGAGGGTGCGGACGATGCCGTCCACGATCAGTTGCCGCGCGGCCGGGTCGACGCCGGAGATCGGCTCGTCGAGCAGGTAGACGCTCGCGTCGCGCGACATGGCCAGTGCGATCTGGACCTTCTCGCGCATGCCTTTGGACATCTCCTTGAGCCGCGTTGACTCGCTCAGGCCGAAGTAGCCGATGAGGTCGCGGGCCTTCTCGGGGCGGAAGTCGGCGAAGAAGTCCGCGTACAGGTCCAGGCAGTAACTGACCCGCGCGCGGTCGGGAAGGAAGCTGGTGTCGGGCAGGAAGGACACTCGAGCCTTCGACTCCGGACCGGGCTCGTGACCTGCGATGCGAACGTCGCCGCTGTAGCCGGTCATCACGCCGGCGAGGATCTTGAGCAGTGTGGTCTTGCCGCAGCCGTTCTCGCCGAGCAGGCCGACGATCTGCCCGGAGGCGAGCGTGAGGTCGACGCCGTCGAGGGCGGTGACGGGGCCGTAGCGCATGGCGAGGCCGGAGACCTCGACAAGTGTTGTGGGCTCGTTCATCTCAGGCATCTCCGGTGTCTGCATCGGTAGGGGCGTGGTCGTCATTGCTGTCCCATCTCTTCTCGAGCAGTGCTCTGGCCCTGTCGCGCGTCATGCCCAGGCCGCGGACGCGTCGGACGTAGGAGTCGGCGGCGTCGGTGGCGAGGTCGGCGCGGACCTCGTCGATGCGCTCCTCGTCGCTGGTGACGAAGCGCCCGGTGGCCCGTTCGGATCGGCACAGGTCGAGGCGTTCGAGTTCGGCGAGGGCGCGCTGGGCGGTGTTGGGGTTGACGCCCAGGTCGGCCGCCAACTCGCGGACGCCGGGCATCTTGGTGCCCGCCGCCCAGTCCCCGGTCACGATGCGTCGCGAGAACTCCTCGACGAGCTGCACCCAGATCGGGGACGAGGTGTCGAACTGCATCGTCGCCCCGCTTCCGTGTTGCTGTATTAGGTGATTAATACAGTGACACCGACGGAGGGCGTTGTCAACGCCCAGCGTGGGTCGCGGTGGGAGAGAACCGAGGTGACGACGACGAGGAGCGCGACCGCCGGCACCACAGGACGGTAGCCCGGCCCCGCTCCCCCGGCCGCGATGATCTCGCGGTAGGCCTCGACCCCGGAGGTCGGCCGTCGACCCGGCCGCCCGCCGCCTAGCTAGCTCTGCCGCGCCCCGGCCCAACCCGGCCCGCGCACGAGATACCCCACGCGGTCGCTCCACGTCTCCGAGCGGAAGACGTCACGGGAGATCGCGAGCCACTCGTGCGTGGCGATGCGCAGCGGGTTGAAGGTGTTGATGTTGGTGGTGAGCCCGTAGACCACGTCCTCGCCCTCCGGCTCGTAGGTGCCGAACAGTCGGTCCCAGATGATGAGGATGCTGCCGTGGTTGCGGTCGAGGTAGCGGCGGTTGCTGCCGTGGTGCACGCGGTGGTGCGAAGGCGAGTTGAACACCTTCTCCAGCGGTCCGATGGTCCGGATGGCCTCGGTGTGGACCCAGAACTGGTAGATGAGGTTCACCGCGCGGGCGTCCTGCACGATCGCCGGCCGCACGCCCAGCAGCGACAGCAACCCGTATGGGACGTAGATGGTCAACGCCTCGGCCACCGGCTGGCGCAGGGCGGTCGAGAGGTTGTACCGCTCGCTGGAGTGGTGGACGACGTGCATGGCCCACAGCCAGCGGCTCTCGTGGTCGAAGCGGTGGTTCCAGTAGTAGAGGAAATCCCACCCGAGGATGCCCACCGCGTACGCGAGCGGTCCCGAGCCCAGGTCCAGCGGGGACCGGCGGAACAGGACCGAGCTGGCGGTCTGGGCGCTCCACAGCGTCGACACCATGACCACCGTGGACGCGACGGCGGACACCGCCGACCAGCCGGTGATCCGGCGCAGTGCGGGCGGGATCGCGGCGTCGCGCTCGGGTGTTGCCCCGCCCTCGCCGTCGGGCAGTGCCGACGACGATGATGACGACGACAAGGTCCCCGCCTCGGGCAGACCAGACCCGCGGTGGCGGCGGATCAGGTCCCCGGCGGTGGCCACGGCGGCCGAGGCCAGGGAGAAGCCCATCAGCGCCTTGGCATAGCGGCCGGTCCGCGGGGTGAGCGGCGCCAGGAGCCTGTCGGTGATGTACGGCGCGATCAGACTCCCGACGCCCATCGACAGGCTGGCCATGGTGTCGGCGAACTCGTAGTCGCCGGCCCGCCGGTCGGGCGCCGGGTTGCGCTTCTGCCAGGCGTACTCGGCCGCCATCGACGCCACGAACGCCGGGATCGCCAGGACCGTCAGATCGACCTTCATGGCGTCATCATATGACGCAGCTCATACGTGTCAGTGCGCGGACGCGGGCGCCGTCGCGGGGCCCTCGGTCTGGGCGCTGTTCCGGACGAAGAACACACCGATGACCGGGATCAGTGAGATGACCGCGCCGAGCAGCAGCGCGTTGTGCACGCCGGTCATCTGCGCGGCGGCGTCCCCCAGTCCGGATTCGGCACCGGACACGATCCCCAGCGTCATGACGGTGATGAAGAGCGCGGTCCCGGCGGCTGCCGCTACCTGCTGCAGGGTGTTGAGCAGTGCGGAACCGTGCGAGTACAGGTGCGGCGGCAGCGACCCGAGCGCGGAGGTCATGAGCGGCGAGAACAGGAACGCCAGTCCCACGCTGAGGACGATGTGCCACGTCATGACGAGGGCCAACGAACTGTCGTCGGAGAAGGTCGTGAACATGCCCCACAGTCCGGCGGAAGCCAGGATCGAGCCGGGGATGATGAGGGGGCGCGGGCCGATCCGGTCGAACGCGCGACCGACGAACCAGCCGAGGACACCCATGATCAGGCCGCCGGGCAGGAGGGCGAGCCCGGAGTTCAGGGTGCTGGTGCCCAGCACCTGCTGCATGTACATCGGCAGCAGGATGAGGGTGCCGAACAGTGACATCATCGAGACGAGCATGAGCACGAGGCTCACGGTGAAGGTGGGGAACCGGAAGGCCCGCACGTCGAGCAGTGCGAAGTCCTTGAGCGCGAGCTGACGCCACACGAATACCGCCAGGGCGACCGCGCCGATCCCGACGGGGATCCACGGCGAGATGAGGGCATTGCCGCTGGCGGCCTCGCCGATCGAGCTGAGACCGAAGATGAGTCCGGCGAAGCCGATGGCGGAGAGCACGCCGGAGAGGACGTCGAGCGGGATGGGGCGCGGCTCGGTGACGTTGCGGATGAGCACTGCGCCGGCGACGAGCGCCACGATCCCGATGGGCAGGACCGACCAGAACATCCACCGCCAGCTCAGGACCTCGAGGACGAGACCGCCCACCGTGGGACCGATCGCGGGCGCGACAGCGATCACGATGGAGATGACTCCCATCGTGCGGCCGCGACGGTCGGCCGGCACCACGTTGAGGACGGTCGTCATGAGCAACGGGATCATGATCGCGGTGCCGACGGCCTGCACGACCCGGCCGGCGACCAGCATCGGGAACACCACGGCCAACGAGGCGAACAGCGTCCCGCCGGTGAACGTGCTCATCGCTATGACGAACACGATCCGCAGCGGCAATCGGACGAGCAGCCACCCGGTGAACGGGATGACCACGGCCATCGTGAGCATGAAGGCGGTGGTGAGCCACTGCGCGGTCGCGGCGGTCACCGCGAACTCGACCATGAGCTCGGGCAGCGCCACGGACATGATGGTCTCGTTGAGGATCACCACGAACGCGGCGCCGACGAGCAGGGCGATGAGGCGCACGGTCGCGGCGGGCAGCGGCGGCGAGGCCTCTGCGGCGGCCGGCGCGGCGGCGTTGGGGTTGGCGGAGACTTCAGACGTCACGGTCGTCCTCTGGGATTGCGGTGTGAGAAAAGAGCAGAATCCGGCGCCGGGAGGCCGCGCACGGGAACCTTCGCACTGTACTTAAACGTTCGTCCGGCGCGCCGCCTCACGTGATGCGAAATACCTCCGGGACGAGCCGCGGGACCAGGCGGACCAGGAGAACCATGGCGACGAGCTCGACGAGGGTCTGGGTGACGACGACGAGGGGCGCCATCTCGAACTCCGCCGGCAGTGCCAGCACGAGCGGGAGGACCACCAACGAGTTGCGGGTAGCTCCGCTGAACGCGATCGCCCGCCTGCCGGGCACATCGAGTCCGGCCAGCCGCCCGGCGAGCACGCCCACGGGCACGATGACGGCCACGTACACCGCGTACACCGGCACGACCAGCGTCAGCGTGCCGAGCTGCTCGCTGACCGCGGCGATCTGGGAGGCCACGACCAGGGCGAGGGTGGCGACCATGAGCGGGACCATTGCGGAGACCGCTCCCCGCTCGACCGCGCCGGCGGCCCGGGCGACGGGACCGGCGGCGCCGACCGGGCCGGCAGCGCGACCGGGGGCCGCGCGCTGGGTGAGCGCCGCGGCGGCCAACGGCAGCGAGATGAGGAGGAGGAACGCCTCGACGAACGGGCCGGGGTCCACTGCGTCGACGAACTCGGCGCCGAGGAACGCCCACAGGTACAGCGGCAGCAGCACCATCTGGGCGAGCATGAGCAGCGGCGTGGCCGCCAGCAGCCGCCGCGTGTCGGCCCCGGCGAGGCCGGAGAACACGAGGACGTAGTCGATGCACGGCGTGAGCAGGACGAACAGCACGCCCACGAGCAGCACGCGGTCGTGCGCGACGACGCGCGAGAGCAGCCAGACGATCGGCGGGACCACGACGAAGTTGACCACGCCGATGGTCGCGAGGAAGCGGCGGTCGCGCAGGGCCCGGCCGACGTCGCCGAACGGGATCCCGAGGAACGTCGCGTACAGCAGCAGCGCGAGCACCGGCTGGATCGCGAACTCCGCCGGGCCGGCCACCGCGGGAACGAGGAGTCCGACGACCCCACCGGCCACGAGGCCCGCGAGGTACAGCGCCACCTGGTGGCGCTCCATCCACTCCACGCTCGAGCGCATGGCCCTCCCCTCGCCGCGCAGCCGCGGGTCCGTCCAGCGCGTCCGACCGCCGGACCCGCCCGGCAACAGGTCTACCCTGGAGCCCGTGGAGACGCGGACGCTGCCGGTGTGCGAGGCGGGGTCGGTGGAGATGACACCCCTGCTCCTCGAGCGACTGGTCGACCAGTCGCTCGAGGCCCGCTCGCGCGAGCTCACCGAGCAGATGGTGTTCGACCTACTCGAGCCGTCCCCGCACGCTCTGCTCGTGCAGCGTCCGGGTTCGGAGCTCCTCCGGCCGATCGTCACCGCACTCGAGGCCAGCCCGGGCGACCCGCGCTCGCTGACGGAGTGGGCGGCGCGGCTGGGCGTGAGCGAACGGACCATCACCGGGGCCTTTCGCGCGGACACGGGGTTGAGCTTCGGCGCCTGGCAGGCGGCCTTCCGCGCTCAGCAGGCCGCGCTGCTCATGGGCCGCGGGATGACTGTGGACGTGGTGGCCGCGCGGGTCGGGTACAGCTCCGCCAGCGCGTTCGGAGCGGCGTTCCGCCGGACCACCGGCCTGACCCCGGGCCGATTCCGCGAACTCGGGGTGTCCGAAGCGCTACACCGCGCGTCCTGATCAAGAGATTGCGCCGCTGACCAGCGTCGTCGTACCGTCTTAGGGGGTGCGGGAGGCCTGAACTCCGGGCGCGGCTCTCGCCCGGGCGGGCGATCTCTGCAGAGAGCCAGCACGAGTGCTGCCGGATACGCTGCCCCTCTGCCCTACGCTGCCTTTCTGCACGTTTCGACCGGGCTCACGCTGGCGGGATGGACCATTCTCGCAGCGCAGGCCGATGCGGCAGCGCATCCGGGCGGTGGTGTGATGCCGGAATGCCCGCCCGCGGCCCCGCCTCGAACTCTGGTGTAGCTACTGCGAGAAAGTTCCCGCCGAATCGCAGTGACTACACCAAAAAATAGGCCCCGTCAGGACCCGATCGGCAGGCCCCGTCAGGACCCGATGCCGAACCTCGCCGCGAGGTAGGGCAGCCAGCCCATGCACTCCGGGGTCAGGGCCATGCAGGCCGCCTCCCCCGGCCCTGGGCCGAAGATGAAGCGCAGCGGATTCTCGAGCGAGCCCGTGGGGATCATGATCTCTCTCCTGGGGATCGGGACTGATCTACCCTTCCGGGATATCAGATGTGTGGGCGGACGCGCGAGTGCGGGAACAGGACTCGCGGAGCCCCGGAGGGAGACTGCGTGGAGTTCCAGGAGACCGCTGGTCACTGGAGCTGGAGATCTCCGGCCGGTGGCCTTGGCAGAAATCGCGGGACTCCGAGGCCGCGACCCCCACGAGCGCCACGTCGACACCCACGGCATCCACGACCCCGCACGATGAGGGCGCCGCCTCGACCACGCAGCCCGACTGAGCCAACTGAAAAGGACACCGCGCCGAACCCCGGGCATGCACACCGCGCCCCTGCTTGCGACCGGGTTCCTCATCAGGGCTACCCGCGCGCTGCGGCGCTCGGACTGGAGCCCCGCGCGGCCAGCCGCCACAGGACAGTCCGCTCCTTAGCGCGGGCGGCGTGCAGCGGGTCGGCGGTGTCGGCCGCGCGAGAGTGCCGAGGCGTCGTCTCGTGCGTCCCGACCACCGTCAGGCCCGCGTCGGCGACTCGCGCGAGCAGCTCGTCGCGCGTGCGCAGGCCCAGGTGCTCGGCGAGGTCGGACAGGATGAGCCACCCCTCCCCCTGCGGCGTGAGGTGCTCCGGCAGCTCAGCCAGGAAGCGGTGGAGCATGTCGGAGTCCGGGTCGTAGATCCCCTGCTCCAGGTCCGAGGTCGGCCGACCGGGGATCCAGGGCGGATTGCACACCACGACGTCGGCCCTCGCGGAGCGGTCGCCCACCTCGTCGTCGTCGCCTGGCCACAGGTCACCGCGCACAACGGTGACGCGGTCCTCCAACCCCAGCCGCCGCATGTTGCCCCGCGCGCACTGCACGGCGCGCGGGTTGATGTCGGACGCCACCACCGCCCGGGCACCACGCCGGGCCAGGACCGCGGCGAGCACCCCGGTGCCGGTGCCGATATCCCACACGACCGGCTGGTCGACGCCCGGCGGCCACGGCGCGTCGGCGACGAGGTCGATGTACTCGTCGCGGGTCGGGGCGAAGACGCCGTAGGCGGGGTGGATGCGCGCGCCCAGCGCCGCGATCTCGATGCCGTTGCGGTGCCACTCGTACGCGCTGATCACACCCAGCACCTCGGGCAGCGAGACCAGCGTCTCCCCGCCCCGCGTCCCGCCGACCTCGTCGGACCCACCCGACGCCTCCTCGGCGCCGCCGGGCGGTGGGCCATAGGCGTGCACGCAGGCGTCGCGCACGTCGGGCGCCCGCCGCAGGCTGATCGAGTAGTCGGGCTCCAGCGGGACGAGGATCCGTCCCAGGATGGTCGCCCGCTCGGCGCGGGCCCTGCGGTTGGCGTGGAAGATCGCGCCGGGATCGGAGCCCTGCGGCGCCCCCGACGCGCGCTTGCCCAGGCGCCGGTCGAGCGCGCGCATGAGCTGGCGGGCGTTGTGGAAGTCGCCCCGCCACAACAGTCCGGTGCCCGAGCGGATGAGCTTGAGGGCCTTGTCCGCGGCGATGTCGTCATGGATCACCACGACGCGTCGGGGCGCGGGGGCGCCGTTCCCGGAGCGCCAGGCCGCGGTGCGGTCGGTGTCGTTCTCGCGCCACTCGACGGTCGTCGGGGCGAGGTCGGTGTCGCGGTGAGTGGGCACGGGGCCATTGTCTCAGGGGGCGCGCACCGAAGCCGACCTCACGGCCCTCGAACTCCCTCCCACTCTCAACTTATAGCTGGTAGGGGGGCTTGCGGCAAGAGCCGCAGGTACGCCGGCACGGTCCACAGGTCCCCGACGAGGTCGTCCGCGTCGATCATCGGCCACGCCCGGTACAGCGCGCGGCGGAGCCCCGGGTCGGCAACGTCCCGGAGTCCGTGCGCAGCAGCGGGGTGCCCGTGCCCTACGGCCGAGTGGAGGATCTGTCGCGAGTTCTCGACGACTGGCTCGCGGCTCACCCCGAGGGCGTCGCGTGCGTGATCCGCGCTGCCGGCTCCCCGGCGTCGAGCGGGCCTTCTCGGACCGCGTCCGCACGCTGACCCCGGCCGAGGCCAAGGGATTGGAGTTCGACCTCGTCGTCGTCGTCGATCCCGGGTCCTTCGGCTCGGGCGACACCGACTCGGGCATCACCGGAGCGGTCGACCGGTACGTGGCGATGACCCGCGCGACGCGGCAGTTGATCGAGCTCCGGCCGTAGCGATGACTGCCGTGGTTCAGTGCCTCATTGTGGCGACGAACGCGTGGTAACGGGTTTAACATTCTCCCACCACCCCGCGCGCCGGCCTCCTCAACCCGAGGGAGTCACGCGCTTCCTCGTGAGGCTCGATATGCACTCTCGCATCGCTGCGGCACTCGGCGCTCTCGCCCCGATCATCTTCCTCCTCGCCGCCTGCAGCGCAGACGATCCGGCGCCCACGCCGGCTACCGTCACCACCACCGTGCAGGCGTCGACGACAGCCAGCTCCACCGAATCGACGTCCTCCACCGCCAGCTCCAGCGAACCGCCGCCGAGCCCGACGGCAGCAGAGCCGGCCGCCGACACGTGCGGGGCCGTCGGGTACCAGGGGGCGCCCGGCCACGAGAGCCCCCACTGCCTGGGAAAGCAGATCGCGTCGTGCGGCACCGCGAACCACCAGACCGGTACGACGTTCTTCACCGATGGCACATCCGGGTGGACGCAGACGTGTCAGAACCAGATGCTGGCTACCTATGTCCCGCCGCCGCCCGTTCAGACCTTCGATCAGGAGGCGTACAACCAGCAGTTCGCCGAAGAGTACTGGCGGACGCACCCGAGGCCGACGTTCGACCCGGACTCGGCCGATGGTTACGGACCTGACCAAGAGCTCCCGCCGGCGTGCCTACGACTTGAGGGCGTGGACTGCTGACACCGCAGGATCACCCGGTGGGTGGGATGGGTGTCTGCTGGTAGAGCGCCAGCCGCCACCGCCCCTGACGGCGCGTGTACACGGTGGACATCAGTGCGTGGAACTCGTCGACGTCGCCGCGGGTCGCCCGCCCTGTGTAGACCAGCGCGACCGCGTCGTCGTTGAGCTCGACGAGGCGCTCGTCGCTGATCTCGTAGGTCCGCCACGGCGGCGCGTCGTTGAGGGAGGTGACCACCTCCGCACGGTCCAGTACTTGACCGTGGGCCAGGACCATCACCCCGTCGGGAGTCATGAGGCGCCCGTAGAAGTCGGCCCCCGAGCGGTCGCACAACGAGGACCACCCTTGGTGCTCGAGCTCCAGAAGTTCCGCGATGTCCACGCCTTCACGATAGGCGCACATGACCGACATTTTCTCTGGAAGCTGGCAGTACTACCGCGCCTTCGATCCTGGCGCCGGCGGCTACCAGCGCACGGCCGGGCTCGTGGTCTGAGGCGGGCTCTGTGGGACGAATCAATCGTCGAGGCCGGTGCCGGCGCGTCGATCTTGCTCGGGCGCGTGAGGTCTCAAGGCCTGGGCCAGTGGAGGCAGGTGTGTCATCACCACGTCGCGAACCACGTCGGTCTCGACGCCGAAGTACTGGTGAACAAGGATGTTGCGGAACCCGCGAATCTGCGGCCAAGCGATTTCCGGATGCGCGTCCCTAATCGCAGGAGGCAGGTGGTTCGCGGCCTCCCCGATAATCTGCAGATTGCGCTCGATGGCGTCCTCCGCCATGAATACGAGATCTATGTTCTCATGATCGAGGCTGGCAACGTACCTCCGGCAGCGATCAATCGCCTGCAGGATGTCGCCGATGCGCCGATCGGTCTCGCGAGTCATATCGCCACGGAGTCGCGGATCGCAGCGTCGGAGATCGGACGTTTGAGCAGCTGGGCTGGAAAGATGTCGATGTTCTCGCGGCCGAAGAGCGTTCGGACTTCCTCCATCAATCCAGAAGCCCGCATCAGAAGATTGCCGTCGGCCGGGTCCATGTCGACCACGATGTCGATATCGCTTTCGCCATGGGCAGTGCCGCGGGCGACTGAGCCGAACAGTCTCGGCCTGGTCGCCGAGTACTTTGCGAGCAGGGCTCGAAACTCATCACTACGCGCCTCGATCAGCTCGCGCAGTACGCGAGACTCAGGAGTCGGGGCGGTGCTCGTCATGCGCCTAGGGTACCCGCCGCGCCCGGCCGCTGAGGGGTACCAGTAGGCCGCCGACACGGCGAGGGTACGGCGCGCCCGGGCTAGCTGCCGGACGCGGCGTCGCTGATCGCCGACAGCGCAGCACGCAGCCGCGCGTCGGCGTCGTCGGCGACCTCCCGAATCTGAGGACTGCCGCTGAGCTGGACCATGGTCTGCGGGTCGATGGCCTCGATGGTCGTCTGCTCGGCGTCCTTGCCGCGGCGCACCACGACGTTGCACGGCAGCAGGGCGCCGAGCTCCGGTTCGGCGGCCAGCGCCTTGCTGGCCAGACCGGGGTTGCAGGCCCCGAGAATCGTGTAGGCGCCCACCTTGTCCGCGGCCTCGTCACCCAACTTGGCAGCGAACGTCGCGTTGACGTCGATCTCGGTGAGAATGCCGAAGCCCTGCTCCGCCAGGGCCGCGCGCGTGCACTCCATGGCCTGCTCGTAGGGCATGTCGACAATGACAGTGCGGGTGTAAGTCATGACCGATTCCTTCGATATCTCTTCGACGGCGTAGTGATGTCTCTGGCTCGGGAGTGTAGGGCTGCGGCGGATCAGGCCAGGGAGAGGAACAGCTTCTCCAGGTCCTTCTTGTCCAGGGTCCCGTCCGGGTTCGTCAGGCACTGCTCGAGGCCGCTGGCGATGATCGCGAACCCTGCCCGATCCAGAGCCTTGGACACCGCCGAGAGCTGGGTGACGACGTCCTTGCAGTCGCGACCGTCCTCGATCATGCGCACGACGGCGGCGAGCTGGCCCTGGGCGCGCTTGAGGCGGTTGAGTGTCGGCGTCAGTTCGACTGTGTCGAGTTGCATCGGGCCCCCTGTGGTCGACGAGAAGTCACCACAGACTATACCCCCCGGGGCATGTTGCGTATACCCCCCAGGGTATGCACCTTCGTGGCACACCCGAGACGGGGAACCCGATCGACAAGGAGAGCACCGTGCTTCTCGAGCGCATCTACGACGAGGACCTCGCCCAGGCCGGGTACGTCATCGGCTGCCAGGCGACGAACGAGGCGATGGTGGTGGACGCCCGCCGCGACATCAGCGAGTACCTGGAGCTGGCCGCCCGCCACGGCATGACGATCACCACCGTCACCGAGACCCACATCCACGCCGACTACCTGTCCGGCACCCGCGAGCTGGCGGAGGCGACCGGGGCGACCATCTACGTGTCCGGCGAGGGCGGCGACGACTGGCAGTACGGCTTCGAGGCCGAGCGCCTGCACCACGGTGACCAGCTCACGCTGGGCAACATCACCGTCGAGGCCGTCCACACCCCGGGACACACGCCCGAGCACCTATCGTTCCTCGTCACCGACGGAGCGTTCGCCGACTCCCCCGGTTACATGCTCACCGGCGACTTCGTCTTCGCCGGCGACCTCGGCCGACCGGACCTGCTCGACGAGGCCGCCGGCGGAGTCGACACGCGCTTCGAGGGCGCCTCACAGATCTTCCGCAGCCTCAAGGAGTCCTTCGTCTCGCTGCCGGACCACGTCCAGGTATTCCCGGGTCACGGTTCGGGCAGCGCGTGCGGCAAGGCACTCGGCGCGCTCCCCTCGACCACCGTCGGGTACGAGCGCCGATTCGCCTGGTGGGCCGACTACGTCGA
The DNA here is from genome assembly GCF_001570845.1 of Dietzia papillomatosis NBRC 105045. Lineage (NCBI taxonomy): Bacteria > Bacillati > Actinomycetota > Actinomycetes > Mycobacteriales > Dietziaceae > Dietzia > Dietzia papillomatosis. The sequence goes on from NZ_BCSL01000038.1 coordinate 27,497, forward strand.
GCGCGACGACGAGCAGGGCTTCATCGACGAGATGCTCGAGGGCCAACCTGACGCGCACGCCTATTTCGGCCGCATGAAGCGGCAGAACAAGGAGGGCCCGGCAATCCTCGGAGCGCTGGCACCCCTCCGCCGGTTCGGCGCCGGAGAGCTGGCCGAGGCGCTCGAGAAGAACGACCTCGTCGTCGTCGACACCCGCGACCAGGACGAGGTCCACGCCGGCACCGTCCCCGGGGCCCTCAACGTCCCGGGCGTCGACAAGGCCGCCTCGTACGGCGCGTGGGTCTACGACCCCGAGCGCGAGGACACACCCCTGGTCGTCCTCGCCGAGGACGAGGAGACCGCCGACCGGTACCGCGACCACCTGCTGCGGGTCGGCATCGACACCGTCACCGGCTACACGACCAGCTTCGACGGGCTGCCGATGACGACCCCCGAGATGATCGGTCCCGACGACCTCGCCACATTCGACGCGGCGATGGTGCTGGACGTGCGCAACAAGACCGAGCACGCGGACGGCCACATCCCGGATTCCGAGCAGCTCAGCGGCGGCCGCGTCCTGTGGAACCTCGACCAGCTCCCGACCGACGGTCCGATCGTCACCTACTGCCAGAGCGGCGTCCGCAACTCGGTCACGGCCAGCGCCCTGCGGCGGGCCGGATACCGCGTCGTCGAGCTCGAGGGCAGCTACAGCGCCTGGGCCGAGCGCAACCTCGCCGCCGTCTGACCACACCCGCACACCCCGGGGGCCGGACCGTCCGTCCGGCCCCCGCCACCGGCGGCACCCCACCGCCACATCCAGGCACCTCACCCGAAAGGTCTGAATCACCCGTGTCATCCACTCTCACCAGCACCCCGACCATGACTCCCGCCGAACTCCGCGCCGCGATGAGCAGTGACACCCCGCCCACCGTGGTCGACGTGCGCTCCGGCGCCGAGTACGCCTCGGTCCACATCCGCGGCTCCTACAACGTGCCGCTGCCGCTGCTCGCCGAGCACGGCGAGGAGTTCGCCTCGCGGCTCCCCGGCCAGGTCGTCCTCATCTGCCAGTCCGGCAACCGCGCCCGCCAGGCATGCGAGCGGCTCAGCGCTGTGGGCGTGGACCGCGACTCGGTGACCGTGCTCGACGGCGGGATCGCCGGCTACGAGTCCGCCGGGGGCGAGGTCGTCCGCGGGAAGGGCGTCTGGGCGATGGACCGGCAGGTCCGCATGGCCGCCGGCTCGCTGGTCCTGGTCGGCGTCACCGCCTCGAAGCTCGTCTCCCCGAAGTTCGCCTACCTCGCCGGCGCGATCGGTGCGGGGCTGACCTACTCCGCCGCGAGCAACTCGTGCGCCATGGCCGCCGCGCTGTCGATGATGCCGTGGAACCGCCCGGCCGACGAGCCCGGGCTCGGCACCGTCCTGGACTCGCTGCCGACCCGTTCCTGACCCGCCGCCCCATCCCGACCCGGCGCCCCGCCGGAGAAAGGCGCCCTCCATGGAGATCACCACGATCGTCGTCGTGGCCCTGGCCGTCCTGGTCGGCCTGTCCCTGGGACTGCTCGGCGGGGGCGGATCCATCCTCGTGGTCCCCCTGCTCACCTACATCGGTGGGCTCGACCCCCGCGAGGCCATCGCGACCTCACTGTTCGTCGTGGGCGCCACCTCGCTGGTCAGCCTCATCGGACATGCCCGCAAGGGCAACGTCCGGTGGCGCACGGGCCTGATCTTCGGCGCGGCCGGGATGGTCGGCGCGTTCCTCGGCGGTCTGGCCGGTGGCTACATCCCCGGCACCCTCCTCATGATCGCCTTCGCGCTCATGATGATCGCCACCGCCGGCGCGATGATCAAGGGACGCAAGGACCGTGACGGACAGAGCCAGACGCATCATCATCCGCTCTGGCGAATCCTCCGCGACGGACTCGTCGTGGGCGCCGCGACCGGCCTGGTCGGTGCGGGCGGCGGCTTCCTCGTCGTGCCGGCCCTCGTCCTCCTGGCGGGCCTGCCCATGACGGCCGCCGTGGGCACGTCGCTACTCGTCATCGCGATGAAGTCCTTCGCCGGTCTCGGCGGCTACCTCACCTCGGTCAGCCTCGACTGGCCACTCGTCGCCGCCGTCACGGCCGCCGCCATCGCCGGCTCCTTCGTCGGCATCCGGCTCACCTCCGTCGTGCCGGAGCGGGCGCTGCGCAAGGGCTTCGGGGTCTTCGTCCTGCTCATGGGTGCGTTCGTCCTCTCGCAGGAGCTGCCGTTCCCCGCCGGGCCGATCATCCTCGGCGTGATCGTGGTCCTGGCCGCGGCCGCGGCGGTCTGCCTGCTCGGCTTCAAGGAGCGTTGCGCGCTGGGCAGGTCTGCGGCTCACGGGAGGGGTGCAGCGGTCCTGGTGTGACCGCGTGGGCGCGCGCAGCTGCGACGCGATTAGGTGCGCAGACGGAGGCGCGGCGAATGTGTTCCCATCCTCCCAGCCGGAGGTCGAGCGTTCATCCGACTCGGTAACGCACTGCTTAGCGCCGAGGGCCCCACGGGTAAGTCCTGGCGCGCGCCGAGCCGCGTGGTCCGGCCACCCGGAAGGCCGATTCCGGCTCGCCGAACCCCCGGCGAATGCGCGCGCCCGAGGTCGGTCAAGTCTGTCGAGTGAGCTGAAGTGATAATTCGCATGTCTTGTACACGCCCAAGTTCTGCAACTCCCGCTTCAATCGCTGAGGGAATCCGAACTCGGCGCCAGATCCGAGCGCTAGGACGCAATCTCTGACCGCCATGAGCTTCCCCAGATAGCGGCTATATGCCTCGGCCGCTGGATCGCCTAGGGCTGGGCTTCCATCGATCGCAGCTTTGATCTGATCGATGGTCAAGTAGCGCAGGGAAGGGCTAGGAGATGTTGCGGGCTGACCGAGCGTATAGACGAACCACTTCACCAGGTCCGGACTTCTAAGACGAGTTGCCTTCAGGGCGCGCTCTCTGAATCTCTCAACCTGCTCGTCGCTAAGGCACGCGGAGAAGCTGCACTGTATCACCGCCTTCCAGTGCCCTTGACCATCGTCAAGAATTAAGTGCGTTCCCTGCGCGCCCATCTCGCTGGCCGACGCGTCCGGAGGCGGGAGTGGTCCGTTTAAGCCGACGCTGCTCCAGATCTGGTCGACCTCACCGACGCTGGCGAGCCAGTGGATTGACGCGGCATGCACCTTGTCCGGATTCACGGCGATCAAATGGTGGAAAGGATCCATAGAAAGCTCCACCGCCAGCGCTCGCAAATCACCGACAGTCGCAAGATCTACTCGTGGCCGCCGCGAGCAGACCGGGCAGCGTTCGCCTACCTGACAATTGTCGTGGCCCAGGGCCCCCGTCTGCACGATCTCGTTCAGAAGCACTCGGGGCCGGACTACGTACCTCCGCGAAACGAATGTCACCACTGAGTCTAAATAGGCGAGCCGAATGAGCCCGTCCATCTCGAGACCTTCCGGTTCCCGACCAGAGTTCTCCGTGACATGAGATTGGATCCGCTGCTCCACCCTGCGCACGGCATCTGATTCGAACCGCGCCTGCAGCATACGCGCCTCGCCGGACACGTCTACTGGCTCCGACTCGGAGTCACTAGCCCTGGCGGCCGCGCAGATCACCTTCTCCAAGAATGGGAGGACGATGTCAGCATCGTGCGGTGGGTTCGCGGTCATGCGCCAATCATGGCTTGTCCCTACGACACAGCGAGCACGATCGGGCAGACTTCCTCCTCCTGGCGAGACACAGGAAGTTGCTAAGCGGGCAGGGTCCGGTATCTCCAACCGCTAACCTCAATCCGTGAATGATCTTCTAGTCGAGATAACCCACTGCCAACTGCTCGAGAACTCCAAGTCCGGCAGCATTGGACCGTGCTCTCGGATCGTCGGCGTTCAACGCCATCTAGCTCTGGATGAGCATCAGGTACCTGAACCCTGGACTGGCCACCTCGACGAGGCAAGGATCCTGTTTATCAGCAGCAACCCCTCTATCGATTTCAACGAGCCGTATCCCTCGTGGGGAGACGACTTGGAAGCTACAAACGAGTTCTTCACCAACCGATTCGGCAATCAGCCGGGCCAGATAAAGGATGGGATGTACCCGACCGCCAAAGATGGATCCCGGGGGCGAGCCGTGCGTTTCTGGAGCGGGGTCCGGCAACGTGCATTCGAACTCTTACCTGATGCGGAGCCGGGCCTCGACTACGCGATGACTGAAGTGGTTCATTGCAAGAGCCGAAAGGAGGTCGGCGTCCGAGATGCGTTGTCGACGTGTACACAGCGCTATATGCCGCGAATAATCGATGGAGCACCGAAGGCTAAGTTGCTGGTCGTCTTCGGGGTGCACGCTGCTCGTTCAATGGCTGAGGTGTTCGCACTCGAACTCGACTCCACAAGGCGACTGGCCCGAATGACTCAAGGCGGCTTGGAACGCACAGTCGTGTACTTGGATCATCCCGCGAGTGGAGGGAAGGCGAAGAGATTCGAAACCGCTCTGAGTATTGCTGATCTGGAGACGATTAGACGCGACCTGGCGACTTCCTGACGAGAGCCGGCAGAGGCCGCCCGGCGAACCGTGCGGCCTCCGCAGCAGAACCGGGCGGCCTCCGCAGCAGAACCGGGCGGCCTCCGCCAGTCGAACGACTGGATCAGCCGACCGACGCGACCTTGAACGCCGAGTGGATGGCGCCGTGGATGTAGCCCACCTCGCCGGCGTCGCCAACGACCTCGCAGTCGATGCCCGCGGCGCGCAGCTCGTCGGCCAGCGGCGCGGCGGCCATGGTGCCGTCGGCGTAGATCACCATGTCGGCCGCGGCGGACTTGGCGTTGCCCTTGGCGTCGGTCCACTCCACGCCCGACTCGGTGATGCGGGTGACGGACACGCGGCGCTGGATGTCCACGCCGTGCTCCTTGGCGTGCCGCACCGCGGTCCACCGGCGCGGCATCGCCAGCGGCAGGCCCAGCTGCTGCGACTCGTGCAGCAGGGTCACGCGACGGCCGCGCTCGGCCAGGAACTCGGCGAGCTCGAGACCCACCAGCGATCCGCCGATCACCACGACGTTCTTGCCCATCGGCAGCGCGATCTTGGTGAGGTTGCGGATCCACGCCGGGCGCTTGGTGATGGTCGAGAGCTTGCCGAGCCGCCCGACCAGGCGCAGGAACAGCCCGGCCTCGTCGGCGGTGGCGGTGCCGAGCATGGTGTTGCGCAGCGAGTCGCCGGTGTGCACGTGCGGCAGGTCGCCACCCGGGATGGCCGGGGCGGGGCGTTTGGCGCCGGTCGCCACGATCACCCGGTCGGCGCCGAGCGCGCGGATCGTCTCGACGGTGGCCTCGGTGCCCAGCCGCACGTCGACGCCCAGCCGGTCGATCTCGGCGGCGAAGAAGCGAACCAGCGGTTCGTTGTCCGGCGTGGTGAGGGTGGAGAACCACATGGTGCCGCCCAGCCGGTCGGCCTTGTCCAGCACGGTCACGCGGTGTCCGCGCTCGGTGAGGACCACCGCGGCCTCGAGCCCGGCGGGTCCGGCGCCCACCACCACGACGTGCTCACGCGTAGGCGCGGGAGTCAGCGGCAGGAGCTTCTCGTTACCCAGCGCCGGGTTCACCGCGCAGAAGGGGGTGTCGTCAAAGAAGTTCTCGGCCACGCAGAGGTAGCAGTTGATGCACGGCCGGACCTCGGCCCGCCGCCCGGTGGCCAGCTTGTTGGGCAGGTCCGGATCGGCGAGCAGCTGCCGGCCCATGGCGGCGAAGTCCACCTTGCCGTCGTCGATCGCCTTCTCCGCCACCTCGGGCAGCATGCGACCCACGGCGATCACCGGCACCGACACGGCCTGCTTGATGGCCGCGGCGTTGTCCACGTAGGCGCCGATGGTGTCGGGCAGGGGGCCGTCGGTGAAGTTGTCGAAGGGGTTGCGGCCCCAGCCGGTGACATGGATGGCGTCGGCGCCGGCCTTCTCGAACAGCTGCGAGGCCAGGATCGCCTCGTCCAGTTCAAGCCCGCCCTCCTGGCCGTACTCCTCGCCGGAGACGCGCACCAGCACGGCGAGGGAGTCCCCCACGCGCTCTTTGACGGCGGAGATGACCTCGCACGCCAGCCGCGCCCGGTCGATCAGCGACCCGCCGTACTCGTCCGTGCGCTGGTTGTCGCGCTTGTTGAGGAACACGCCCAGGATGTAGCCGTGCGCCACGTGGATCTCGATCGCGTCGGCGCCGGCCTTGGCGATCCGCTCGGCGGCGTCGGCCCAGGTGGTGATGAGCCACGCGATGTCCTCGTGGTCCATCTCCTTGTAGACGGTCTTCTTGCCGCCGGTGGCGGCGCCCATCTTGCCGAGCTCCTCGGGGGTGCTGTCGGCCAGCGCGGACATGTCGTAGCTGTAGTCCGGCTCGTTGGGGGCGATCACCGGGCGGTCGTTGGCCACGTCCACGCGCGCGACCTTGCCGTGGTGGGTGGACTGCACGCACAGTTTGGAGCCGGCGGCGTGCACGGCGTCGGCGAGGGCCTTGAGGCCGGGGATGTACTTGTCGTCGGACAGGCCCGGCTCCTTGAGCGAGGCCGCGCCGACGGGGAACGCGATCGCGCACGCGCCGGTGATGATGAGCCCGGCGCCGCCCTTGGCGCGGGCGACGTAGTGGTCGATCTCCGACTGCTCGATCTCGCCGTCCTCGGAGACGTTCATGTCCATGGCCGGCAGGACGATGCGGTTGGGGGTCTCCATGGGGCCGATCCGGCCCGGCGAGGTGAGACGGGGGAACGAGGTGCGGGTAGTCACGCTTGCCAGAATACGCCCGTGTTGACGCGTGTCAGCGCCGGGTCGGGGTTATGCGCAGGAAGAGTCCCCACGGAGCGCGTGGGACGTGGTATGGGCGACGACGACGAGGTGGTCGGACGCGGGCCGGTGGACGGTGGCCGGGTCGCGCCGATCGTGCCGATCAGCAGTTCGAGGGAACCGATGGCGCTGCTCATGGACGCGGCCGAGCCAGATGAGTCGGGGTGCCTGAGCAACGGCTGCCCATCTGGACGCCTCCCCCGTACGGCCGGTGTCGCACACTCGGCGCCGATGCCCACCGACCCCGAACCGCAACCGCGGGGATGTCACGTGACGTTGGGCGCCGGCCCTCGCACCGCAGCGGCGGTGTGGGGTGAAATGGCGGGAACCCCGAACCGTGGGGTTCGGGGTTCCGGCTGTGTG
>NZ_BCSL01000039.1:0-31036 GCF_001570845.1 Dietzia papillomatosis NBRC 105045
CCCGCCGTGCCGCCGAGGGACTGGCCGTATACGAGGCGGGCGACGACCCCGGCGACCAGCTCGTGAATTCCCGATGAACGACGAGGTCACGGGGGGTTTCGCTCGCTTGCGCGCTGTCGTCGTCGGCGGCGGGTGCGCTAGCATGGAAACGTTGTCAGACAAACGGAGGTTGACATGGGTGCGTTGAGCATCTGGCACTGGCTCATCGTCCTCGCGGTGGTGCTCCTGCTCTTCGGTTCGAAGAAGCTCCCGGACGCCGCCCGCGGCCTCGGACGGTCGATGCGCATCTTCAAGTCCGAGATCAAGGAGATGCAGAACGACGACAAGCCGGCCGAGGACCAGGAGCCGCAGGCGCTCACCCAGGGTCAGCCGAACGCCGCCCAGTACGCGCAGCCGCAGGCGAACCAGTACCAGCCGCAAGCTCCGCAGCAGTACCAGCCGCAGGGGCAGCAGCAGGGGCAGTCCCCGGCCCAGGGGTACCCGCAGGCTCCGCAGCAGCCCTACCAGCAGCCGGCGCCCCAGCAGGGTCAGCAGCAGTTCACCGACCCCACCGCCCCGTACCACGGCGGCCAGGGTCCGCAGGGGCAGTAGGCCGCCTCGTCCATGACACAGCCCGGGACCACGGACACCGGCGCCATCCGTCAGGGCGGCGCCGGTCGCCTGCTGTCCAAGCGACGCCGCAGGCCGCGTAACCCCGACGGCACCATGCCGCTCATCGAGCACATCTATGAGCTGCGGACCCGCCTGCTCATCTCGATGGCCGCGATCGTGGTGACGCTCGGCTTCGGCTTCTGGTGGTACGGCACCGGGTTCCTGGGCGTGCCGTCGCTCGGCGGCATCCTCACCGGCCCCTACTGCGACATCCCGCCCGGCGCCCGCCTCCAGCTGGGCGACGCTGGCGACGAGTGCCGCCTGCTCGCCACGGGACCGTTCGAGCAGTTCATGCTCCGCCTCAAGGTCGCCGCGACCGCCGGCATCGTCCTGGCCAGCCCGGTCTGGCTCTATCAGCTGTGGGCGTTCATCACACCCGGCCTGCACAAGAACGAGAAGCGCTACGGCATCGTCTTCACGATCCTGGCCGCGGTCCTGTTCATCGGCGGCGCGGTCCTGGCGTACGTCGTGATCGTCCACGCGTTGGAGTTCCTGCTCTCGATCGGCGACAACGTCCAGACCACGGCACTGTCCGGCACGCAGTACTTCACGTTCCTCATCCAGCTCATCCTCATCTTCGGCGTGAGCTTCGAGATCCCGTTGCTCATCGCCATGCTCAACGTGGCGGGTGTCGTGACCTACGAGACACTGGCCCGGTCGCGTCGCGGCATCATCATGGGCATCTTCGTGTTCGCCGCCGTCGCCTCACCCGGCCAGGACCCGTTCTCCATGCTCGCGCTCGCGGTGGCCGTGTGCATCCTGGTGGAGGCGGCCATCCAGTTCGCCCGCCTGCACGACAAGCGCAAGAAGAAGTCCCGCGAGGACTGGCTCGAGGTGGACGACGAGTCCGCCTCCCCGCTCGCCCCCGCCGACGGCCTCTGCGGTACCGGCCCGCTCGAACGACCCGAACCACTGACCCGACCCACCCCCTCCGCCGGTGCCGGCGTATCCGGTACCCGCGCGCCCGGCGACACCCGACCGCTCCAGGCCCCGGCCGGTGGCGGTTCGATCTATGATGACATCACCTGACGAGACCCACCCCGACGACCTGCTGGAGGGATTCCTCTCCGGCGAGGGCTTCGCGCCCGATCCGTTCCAGCTCGAGGCCTTCGCGGCCCTGGACGCCGGCCGGAACCTGCTCGTGTCCGCACCGACGGGGTCCGGCAAGACCCTTGTCGGCGAGTACGCGGCCTACCGCGCCCTCGCCGGCGGCGGACGGTGCTTCTACACCACGCCGGTCAAGGCGCTGAGCAACCAGAAGTTCCGGCAGTTCCGCGAGCGCTTCGGGCCCGAGAACGTCGGCCTGCTCACCGGTGACCACTCGATCGACGCGGACGCACCCGTCGTCGTGATGACCACCGAGGTGCTGCGCAACATGATCTACAGCGCCTCGTCGGCACTGCACGACCTCGACTGCGTGGTGATGGACGAGATCCACTACCTCGGCGACCGCTCGCGGGGCGTGGTGTGGGAGGAGATCATCCTCACCCTCGACCCGGCCGTCCTGCTCGTCGGGTTGTCCGCGACGCTGAGCAACACCGACGAGCTGGGGGACTGGATCACCGAGATCCGCGGCGACACCGCCGTCGTGCTCTCCGAGCACCGTCCCGTGCCACTGGCCCACATGCTCTACACGGACGGCGATCTCGTCCCCGTCCGCGCCGCCGCAGACCAGCGCCGGCGGGCCCGGTCCGGTTACCACGACGAGCGGATGGCCTCCCGCCCGCGTGCGCAGTGGGCCCGCCGTCAGGACGTCATCGAGCGGCTCGACGACGAGCATCTCCTGCCCGCCATCTACTTCGTGTTCTCGCGGGCGGGATGCGACGGCGCGGTCGCGCAGATGCGCCGGGCCCGGCTGCGTCTCACGACCGACGAGGAAGCCCGACGCATCGCCTCGCACGTCGACTCCGCGGTCGCGCAGGTCCCGCAACCCGACCTCGACGCGCTCGACTTCGCGGCGTTCCGCGCCGGGCTGGTCAACGGACTCGCCGCCCACCACGCGGGGATGCTGCCGCTGTTCCGCACGATCGTCGAGGAACTGTTCTCGGCCGGGTTGATCAAGGTGGTCTTCGCCACCGAGACGCTCGCGCTGGGGATCCACATGCCGGCTCGCGCCGTGGTGCTCGAGAAGACGACCAAGTTCAACGGCGACACGCACATGATGCTCACGTCCGCCGAGTACTCGCAGATCACCGGGCGTGCCGGCAGGCGCGGCATCGACACCAAGGGCACGGCGGTCGTGCTGGACCAACCCGACCTGGACCTGGACGCGCTGGCCGCGCTCGTCGACACCCCGCGGTTTCCGCTGTACAGCGCCTTCACGCCCGACTACTCGATGGCCGTCAACCTCGTCGAGCAACTAGGAGTGGAAGAGGCCACGTCCCTCATCGGACGGTCGTTCGCCCAGTTCCAGACCGATCGCACGCTGGTATCGCGGTCTCGCGCGATCGAACGGCGCTCCGACGAGCGTGACCGGATGCGCGCCTCGCTCGAGGAGGCCGGGGGAGACGCGGACCTCGACGAGTACATGGGCCTGCGCGCCGAGCTGAGCAGGCTCGAGCGCAAGTCCGAGAAGGCCACGCGCGACGACCGGCTCGACTCCGTGCGGTCGGCCATGCTCAAGCAGACAGCGGGCTCCGTCATCACCGTGGGCCGCAAGCGGTTCGGCATGGTCGCGACAGTGCTGCAGGTGCGGACCGACATCCCCTCGGACCCCGCGTTGCTCTGTCTCACCGATACCGGGTGGACCGGTTGGCTGCGCCAACACGACTTCGCGGCACCGCCCGTGCCGGTGGGCCGCGTGGACCTGCCCAAGGGCCGCCGAAAGCTGGACGGGAGGGCCAAGCGCGCGCTGGTCCAGCGCATGGAGCACCTGCGAGGCAAGGCCAAGGGTCGCATGAAGAACGCCGGCGGCAAGCCGGTCCGCAAGGATCCGCGGATCGCAGCGGCCCGCCGGGCCCTGCGCCAGCACCCGCTGCACGACGACCCCCGGATCGACAAGCTCGCCCGCCTGCACGACCGGTGGGCCCGCGCCGACGCCGACGTCGCCGGCCTCACCGCCGAGGTCGACGCCGACGCGGACTCGTTGGCCCGACGGTTCCGCCGGATCGTCGACCTGCTCCGCCATCTCGGTTACCTCGAGGAGGTCGACGGCGTCCTGCGTGCCACCGACGCGGGCCACCTGCTCGCCGGGGTGCACACTGAGCAGGACCTCTTCGTGGCCGAGTGCCTGCGCCGCGGCGTGTGGCAGGGTCTCGACGCGCCCGGGCTCGCCGCCGTGATCGCGACCATCGTCGCGCACCCGCGTACCGACTCGGCGATTCGCGAGCCCTCGGACGAGGTCCTGCGGTCGGCCCTCGCCGAGACCGAGCGGGTCGCGGTGGACGTCGCCGAGGTGGAGCGTGCACACCGGCTGCCCGCGACCCCGGACCTGGACGCCGGGCTCGCGCCGGTCCTGCACCACTGGGTCTCAGGGGGTGCGCTCGCCTCGATCCTCGCCGCGTCGTGGCAGGAGGGCGTCGAGCTCACGGCCGGAGACTTCGTCCGGTCCGCGCGACTCGTGGTGGATGTGCTCGCTCAGGTCGGCCAGGTCGCCGAGCCGGACCTCGCCCGGACCGCCCGCTCGGCGGTGGGATCACTGCGCCGCGGCGTCGTACTCGACCACATGGCCTGAGCCCACCCGCGGGCCGCGTCCGTCGCGTTGAACCGCGCGGTTCACCACCATGGTGACGACGGCCGCCCGGAGTCGGGTCAGGCCTCGTCGAGGACCGCCGTCGCCTCCACCAGTCGGCCGATCGCGCGCGCCTGGCCCGTCGACTCACCCAGCGACTCGATCCGCCCGGTGTCCACCGGCCCGCGACGGCCGTCCACGTCGCCGTCGAACTGCACGTCGAACGCGCGCCCGCCCAGCCGGACCACCCCGCGCGCCGCGGCGAGGTAGTCGGCGCCCTCGGTGATCGCCTTCCGATGGCGGGCGCTCATCGCCGAACCGGGGTCGCCCGCGGCGGCGATGATCCCGTCCAGGTCTCCGTACTCGCGCAGCAGCGTGGCAGCGGACTTCGCGCCGATCCCCGCGACGCCCGGCAGTCCGTCCGAGGCGTCCCCGACGAGCACGGCGTAGTCCGCGTACGCCCGCGCGTCGTCGCCCGCCGGCAGGTCGAAGCGCTCGGCCACGACCCGCGGGGTGTACGCGAGCCGCTTCTTCATCCCGGCCCCCACGTACACGACGGTGGTCGTCGCCGAGGCCAGCTGGAACAGGTCGCGGTCGCCCGTGACGACCAGCACCTCGCGATCGCGAGCGGACAGCGCTGCCAGCACGTCATCGGCCTCCGCGTCCTCCGCCCAGGCCTGGGCGAGGCCCGCGGCGCCGAGGACCTCGCGGATCGCGCCGACCTGCGGGCCCAGGGATTCGGGGGCGTCCTCCTCGCCGTCGTCACCCACCCGGTGCGCCTTGTACGACGGCAGCAACTCCACCCGCCAGTCAGGGCGCCACTGCCGGTCCAGGGCGGCCACCAGGCCCGTCGGCGAGTACTCCTCGACCAGCACGGCGACCATGTCGCAGAACCCGCGCACCGCGTTGGCCGGGGCGCCGTCGGGCCCGGTGATCTTCTCGGGCACGGAGTGGAACGCGCGGAACCACAGGCCGGCGCTGTCGAGAACCATGAGCGGGCCCTGGGACACCGCGCCTCCTTGTGGGTCGGGGATCACGCCGGTCAGGGGTCATGCCGGCCGGGAGTCCTGCTGATCGCGGGTCACGAGCGTCCGCTGCCCGCCAGGTTAGTCTCCCGCGACCCCGCCCGCCGCGCGCCTAGTGTGGGGGCATGACCACTCCCGACCCGCAGCTCCACTCCCGTCGCCTGACCGCCGTCCGCGATCGCGCCGGCGCCCTCGGAATCGACCACCTGGTGGTGTACTCCGGCGAGGACATGTCCTACCTCACCGGCGAGCGCATGGACTCCCACGAGCGGCTCACCGCGCTGGTCGTGCCCGTCGCCGGCGGAGAGCCGCTGCTCGTGCTGCCCGCGCTCGAGCTCACCGACGTCACTCGTCGCGCCGCCGAGCGCGTGGGCGCGGGGATCCACCCGTGGTCCGACGGGACCGACCCGGTGCCGCTCGTGGCGGGGAAGGTCGCCGGGCGGGTGGCGGTCTCCAGCGCGTTGCCGGCGCTGCACCTGGTGCCGCTCCGTGACGGCGTCGACGGCGAGGTGGTGCTCGCCTCGGAGGTGATCGACCACGTGCGGGCCGTGAAGACCCCCGACGAGGTGGAGCAGCTCGCCGAAGCGGCCCGCCGTATCGACGCCGTGCACGCACGCATGGGGGAGTTCCTCCGGGTGGGCCGGACGGAGGATCAGGCGGGCGAGCTCATCACGGCGGCCATCGAGGCCGAGGGACTCACGCACGCGGAGTTCGTGATAGTGGGATCGGGCCCGCACGGCGCTGACCCGCACCACGGCGTGTCGGACCGGGTGATCGAGTCCGGCGACATCGTGGTGGTGGACATCGGCGGCCCACTGCCCAGCGGGTATCACTCGGACTGCACGCGAACGTACTCGATGGGGGAGCCCTCCGCCGAGGTCGCCGAGAACTACGAGGTCCTGCAGGAGGCGCAGCGGTTGGCGCGCGAGGCCGTGCGTCCGGGCGTCGCGATCGGCGAGGTCGACGCAGCGGCCCGCGAGCACCTCGCCGCCGCCGGCCTGGGCGAGCTGTTCATCCACCGCACCGGCCACGGAATCGGGCTGGGGCTGCACGAGCCGCCGTTCGTCATGCGCGGGGCCGACACCGTGCTCGAGGAGGGGATGACGTTCTCGGTGGAGCCGGGCATCTACCGGCCCGGGCAGTGGGGCGCACGGCTTGAGGACATCGTCGCGGTGACCGCCGACGGCCGGCGCGACCTCAACACCGGGGAACGCGGCCTGCGGGTGCTCTGACCGCTGACGCCCGCCCAGCCGCTCCCGGATCCGCTCCCCGGCCTGGCGTCTCGCTCCCGTCGATGCACGCGAGAACCGCAGCCGCTCCTCAACTTGGCGCCTCGCCCACCCCGCGCGGTGCGCGCGAGACGCCATGTTCGCGTGCGGCTGCGCCCGAAGGCCGCCCTGCAGCCGCCCAGCATCGCCGCCCGCCCCGTACACGACCCCCCGGAGATCGAGCCAGAGCGACCGAGCCTCCGAGCGACCGAGGTCAGGCGCCGGTGAACATCTGGGCCGAGCCCAGGACGCGGTCCACTTCGATGGCCACGACCACCCGCTCGGGGTTCGGCGTCGGCTCGCGGTAGCGCAGTGCGTACCGGCGCTCTCCCTCACGGACGGCGTCGGGGTCGTCGAGCAGCCGGGCGGTGCCCTCGAAGGTGAGCCACCGACCGCGGTCGACGTGTGAGACGGCGGCGCGTCCGCCCCGGGCGGCGTTGCGGGCCTTCTGGGAGCCGCGCCGGGTGATCACGCGCGCCAGCCCGCCCTCGACGTCCACGGTGAAGCCCACCGCCACGACGTGAGGGGACCCGTCGCGCCGGAGCGTCGTGAGCGATCCCAGGTGGTACTCGGACAGGAACCGGTGCGCCTCGTCGGAGAGCTCTGCCAGGGTGTGCGCCATGCAGCCGAGCCTGCCACAGCGACTGGGCGCAGGGCGCGCAGGTGTGCGTGGGAGACTGGGCGCATGCCCACACCTGCAACCCCGTCGCCCCGGCCCGCGTCCGGCGGAGAGGTCGTGGTGGTCTTCGGTGGCCGCAGCGAGATCGGCCTCGCCGTCGCCCACCGCCTCGCACCCGGCCGGACGGTCGTCTTGGCGAGCCGACCCGGGGGCGACGTGTCCGCGCTCGAGGCCCCGCTCGTCGAGGCCGGCGCGGCGGCCGTGGAGTTCGTGGACTTCGACGCCGACGACCTCGACGCGCACGCGGCCGTCGTGGACGGGATCGAGTCCCGCGTCGGGCCGATCGACATCGCCGTCCTGGCGTTCGGGATCCTCGGCGACCAGGAGGTGGCCGAGCGCGACTCCCGCGCCGCGGCCCGGATCCTGCACACCGACTTCGTGGCGCAGGCCGCGTTGCTCACGGTGCTGGCCGAGCGGATGAAGCCGCGCCGGGCCGGTGTGCTGGTGGCGTTCTCGTCTGTGGCGGGGCAGCGGGTCAGGCGCGCCAACTACGTCTACGGTTCCGCGAAGGCGGGGCTGGACGGTTTCGCCTCCGGCATGGCAGATGCGCTGCACGGCACGGGCGTCACCCTGGTGATCCCCCGCCCCGGGTTCGTCATCGGCCGGATGACCGAGGGCATGGACCCGGCGCCGTTCTCCTCGACACCGGACCAGGTGGCGGACGCGGTGGTCGAGCGGGTGCTCGAGCGGCGGGCCGGGGTCGTGTGGATCCCGTGGCAGCTGCGGGTCATGTTCGCCGTGGCGCGGCTCGTACCGCAGCCCGTGTGGAGGCGGATGCCGCGGTGAGCGCTCCGCCACGGCCGGGTCCCGACCCGCCGGCCGTCCACCTCGTCGGCACGGGCCCCGGACCGGTCGATCTGCTCACTGTCCGCGCGTCCCGGCTGATCGCCATGAGCGGCACCTGCCTGTGCGACTCCGACGTGGGCGCGGCGTTGTCGTTGTGCCCGCCGACGGCCCGGGTCGTCGACGCCACCGATCTCCCGCCGGAAGACGCTGCGGCGCGGATCCGCGAGGCGGTGGAACGCGGAGACCGGGTCGTGCGGCTCTACGCCGGGGACCCGGCGCAGCACTCCGCACTGGCCGCGCACACGCGCGCTCTCGACGCCGCGGAGATCGAGTGGGAGCTCGTGCCCGGGATCCCGGTGGCCGGCCACGCAGCGCCGACCGCGCCCACGACCGTCGACAGCCCGGTCACGGCGCAGACGACGCCCCCGTCCGGCGAGCCGAGCGGCGGGCCGTCCGGCGAGCCGGGCCTCATCCTCGTCCTCGGCGGCACCGGCGAGGCGCGGCGGCTGGCCGATCTCCTGGTGACCGCCGGTCTGGACGTGGTGACCGCGCTGGCCGGAAAGGTCACGCGCCCGCGGCTGCCCCGCGGTGAGGTCCGTATCGGCGGGTTCGGCGGCGCCGAGGGCCTGGCGCACTGGCTGCGGGAGAACGCGGTGAGCGCGGTGATCGACGCGACCGACCCGTTCGCCGACGAGATCTCGACCGACGCGGTCCACGCCGCCACGGAGACGGGGACTCCGCTGCTGCGGCTGCACCGCCCGCCGTGGGCCGAACGCCCCGGCGACGAGTGGATCCGCGTCCCCGACACGCGGGCCGCCGCGCAGGTGGTGGCCGAGCGGTTCCGCCGCCCGATGCTCACCGTCGGCAAGCAGGGCGCGTCCGAGTTCGCCGGCGACACCCGCGGCTCCTACCTCATCCGCTGCTCGGAGCCACCGCCCGGACCGTTGCCGCACCGCTACCTGCTGGTACTCGACCGCGGGCCGTTCGGGGAGGACTCCGAGCGGACGTTGATGTCGCGGCACCGGATCGACGTCCTCGTCACGCGCAACAGTGGCGGCGACAGTTCGGCGGCGAAGCTGGCGGCCGCCCGGGACCTCCGTATCCCGGTGGTGATGGTCGACCGGCCGGAGGCGCCGCCCGCCCCCGAGACGGTGCACTCGGTCGACGAGGCCGCCCGCTGGCTGGTGGGGCGGTTCGGTTCACGCTGAGCCGGGCACCCAGGGCGAGGTCGCGTCGAAGATCATCCCCATGGGCGCCAGCACCCGCACGACCTGCTCGGCCATCCCCTCGGTGAGCCCGTGCAGTCCGATCACCCCGTCCGCCGAGACGGTGCCTGGCCGCTCCACGGCGCCGAGGAACTCGGCGAGCCGCGCGGGGATGACGCCCTCGGCGACCACGGCGAGGAGGCTGACGAGCCCGTCGGAGGTGTCGACCCACCCGACCGTCGGAGGAGCGGCCGCAAGCCGCCCCTCTACCTGGGTAGAGGGGGACGTGACCCGCGCGCCGGCGTCCCTGGTGACCGTGGTGGTGAGCGGGTGGGAGTCCAGGGCGACGACGACGAGGTCGTGCACCTCCCCGGACGCGGGCACGTCGGCCGGGCCCGCGGAGCGCGCGAGGTGGGCTGCCACGTCCGCGAGGACGACCGCCGCGTGGTCGAGCCGGACCCGGACGGCGACCTCCCGGCCGGCGACGTGGATCCGCGCGGTGCCGTCTGTGCTGTCGACGACGGCGGCCAGGTCGGGGGAGTGCGCCAGGACGTCTCCCGAGCCGTCGTCGAGCCCCAACAGGAGTCGGCCGGCGAGGGCGTCGATCCCAGCGTGACCGGCCAGCGCCGCGGAGAGCCGGTCGGGCAGGTCGGCGAGGCCGTGGTGGCCGTCGAGCAGGCCGGCCAGCGGCGAGGCCAGGACGACGGGCAGGCGGCGCGGACCGCCCGGGGGCAGGAGGCCGGAATCCGTGGCGCGCTCCCAGAGCCTGCGCACGGTGGGACCGTCGCCGTCCCGCTGGTCGCTTCCCGGCGGTTCGGGTGCGATCCCGCGGAGCTCGAGTCCGCCGCCGGCGACCGTGTGGACGGCGCCGCCGTGGTCGGCCGCGAGGGCCGCCAGAGCGGTCCAGTCGGCGGGGCGCAGGCGGCCGCCGGGGAAGTGCAGGCGGGCCCTGTCGCCGTCGGTGGTCGCGGAGACGCCCCGGGGGCCGGGGTGGTGGTCAGCGGCGGAGTCGTCCATGGCGGACCACAGTATCGGCCGGCCCGGTCGCAGGGGGACCGGCGCTCGGGGGCACGGCGGCGGTCCGACGGCGGTCCGTGGCGTGACGGGGGGTGGGCGGGCCCGGCGCCCCGGCGCGCTCGGGGATAATCGGACGCATGACCGCATTCCTGGCCACCGGGGGCCGCGTCCTCACGCCCGCCTCCCGAGACGCCACCGCGCTGGCGCACGAGAACGGCCTCATCGTGTGGGCCGGTTCCGACGCCCCGGGTCCGGCCCTCTTCCCTGACGCGGAGCGGGTCGACCTGGCGGGGGACTGGGTCGCCCCGGCGTTCGTCGAGTGCCTCGCCGACGGGCTCGACCTCGCGGCCGCCGCCGCCCGCGGGGTGGTCCCCGCCGTACTGACGGAGGGCCCCGGGCCGGACGCTCTCGACGACCCTGCCGTGCTCGAGGAGAGGGTGCGCGCGGGGGAGCGGGTGGTCCTCGGGGCCGACGCCGACCCGAGGCACCTCGCCGCGGAACTCACCCGCCTGGCCGACGAACTCGGCGGGCCCGCGGTCGCCCGGTGCACCCCCGTCCTCGTCGGCGGGGTGGCGGGCGGCGCGGCGGCCCCGGATGACGACACCCTCGCCGCCCTCGCCGCCGTCGGTACGGTCCTCCTCCTGCGTCCGCTCGTCGACGACCTCACGGGCACCGATCTCGTGCGCATCGCCGCCTCCGGCGTCGCGCTGGCGGCGTCGACGCGGGCCGGTGACGAGGTCCGTCCGTGGGACGCCCTGCGCGCCCTGACCACCGTCGAGGGCGGCCGGGGGCTGTCCCCGCGCGCCGCCTTCACCGCCACCACCCGGGGCGCCCGCCGCGCCTCCGGGGCCCGCGACGGCGCGGCCGGCACCCTCACCCCGGGTACGCCCGCCACCTTCGCGCGCTGGGAGACGGGCGAGCTGGTCGTGGTCGCGGCCGACGACGCCGTCCAGCGCTGGTCCACCGACCCGCGGTCGGGGGTGCCGCCCATGCCCGACCTCACCGGCCCGGACCCCGTCCTCCGCGCGCTCGTCGTGGACGGCCTGCCCGCCGGCCCCGCGGTCTGATGCCCCTCATGACCAGGCTGGCCTTCGCGGCCGCCTCCGGCGCGCTACTGGCCGCCTCGTTCCCCCCGGTCGGTCTGTGGTGGACCGCTGTTCTCGCGATCGCGCTCCTCGTCGTCGTCCTGGCCCCCTCCGGCGACCACCCGCCCCGGGCACGCACCGGCGCGCTCCTCGGCCTCGTCTCCGGCCTGGCGTTCTTCCTCCTGTTGGTCCCGTGGGTCGGTATGTACGTCGGCGCCTACGCCTCCTGGGGCCTGTCGCTGGTCGAGGCCCTCTACCTCGCCGCGTTCGGCGCGGGCGCCGTGGTCATCCTGCGCGCCGGACTCGACCCCGGCCCGCGGTCCGCCGCACGCGCGCTCAGCGCGGTGCTCGGCGTGGCCGGCTGGTGGTCGGTGTGGGAGTGGGTCCGGTCGTCCTGGCCGTGGGGAGGCTTCCCGTGGGGCCGGTTGGCGTTCGGGCAGGCCGACGGCCCCCTGCTGCCGCTGGCCTCGCTCGGCGGGACGCCGCTGCTCGGGTTCGTCGTCTCCGCCGTCGGCGCGGCCCTCGGGGTGGCCGTCGTCCTCCTGCTCCGCCGCGACGCCGACAGCGGACGGCGAGGGGCCCGCGCGGCCGCCGGCCTCCTGTCGGTCCCGCTCATCGCGGTGGGTCTGGTCGCCGGCGCCGCCCTCACCCCGAGCGGGGAGCACACCGACACCGTGGAGGTCGCGGTGATCCAGGGCAACGTCCCTCGCCTCGGCCTGGACTTCAACGCGCAGCGCCGCGCGGTCCTCGACAACCACCTCGACGTCACGGCCGGGTACGCCGACGACGTCGAGGCCGGCACCCTCCCGCGTCCCGACCTCGTGCTGTGGCCGGAGAACGCCTCCGACATCTCGCCGCTCGACGACCGCCTCGCCGGCGCGCAGATCAGTGCCCTGTCCCGGCGCCTCGACGCGCCGATCCTCGTGGGCACCGTCCTGCCCACGGGCCAGGGGCGCGAGGCCACCAACTCCACCCTCGTCTGGGACGCCCGCGACGACGTCGGCGGCGGTGCCGGCTCCGACCGGGTCGCCGACCGGCACGACAAGAAGTACATCCAGCCCTTCGGGGAGTGGCTGCCGATGCGGGTCCTGTTCGAGGCGCTCTTCCCGATCGCGCAGGCCGCCGGTCACTTCGTCCCCGGGGACGGCGACGGGCTGGTCACCGCGAACGGGGTCGAGCTGGGCGTGGCGATCTGCTTCGAGATCGCGTTCGACGCCGCCGCCCGCGAACCCCTGTCGCGCGGCGCCCAGATCCTCACCGTCCCCACCAACAACGCCACCTTCGGCCACTCGGCCATGACGTACCAGCAACTGGCCATGTCCCGGGTCCGCGCGGTGGAGCACAACGTGCCCGTCCTCATCGCCGCGACCAGCGGTGTGAGCGCCGTCATCGGCCCCGACGGGCACGTGCGGCAGGAGACCGACATCTTCGAGCCGGCGGTGCTGGCGGCTCGGGTCGAGGTCGACGGGGCCGGTACAGTGGCAACCCGACTGGGCGGCGTCCCGCAGGCGGTGAGCTGCCTCGTCGGGCTCGTCGCACTGGCCTGGGCGCTGGCCCACACCCGCCGACGGCCCGTGACCCGACACGAGGAGACGTAAGTGACCGAACCGACGACGCCGGGCGGCAGCGCGCCCTCCGGGCGCACGCTGGTGATCATCCCCACCTACGACGAGCGGGACAGCCTGCCCGGCGTCGTGGAGCGCCTGCTCGCCTCGGCCCCCGACGTGTCGGTCCTCATCGCCGACGACAACAGCCCCGACGGCACCGGGGAGGTCGCCGACCGTCTCGCCGCCGACGACCCGCGCGGCCGGATCTCGGTCCTGCACCGCACCGGCAAGCAGGGCCTCGGCGCCGCCTACATCGCCGGGTTCCGTTGGGGACTCGAGCGCGGGTACACGGTGCTGGTGGAGATGGACGCCGACGGCAGTCATCCGCCCGAGCGACTGCCCGCCATGCTCGAGGCCGTGGACGGCGGCGCCGACCTGGCGATCGGGTCCCGCTACGTCCCCGGCGGCTCCGTGGTCAACTGGCCGTGGCAGCGCCACGTCATCTCCCGCGGCGGCAACATCTACTCCCGCGTCATGCTGGGTGTCGGCATCAAGGACATCACCGCCGGCTACCGCGCCTACCGCGCAGACGCGCTGGCCGAACTCGACCTGGACGCCATCGAGTCCAAGGGCTACTGCTTCCAGATCGACATGAGCTGGCGGCTGCTGAACAACGGGCGGCGTGTGGTGGAGGTCCCCATCACCTTCACCGAGCGCACCGTGGGGCATTCCAAGATGAGCGAGTCGATCTTCCGCGAAGCCGCCGTCAACGTGGCCCGCTGGGGCTGGGAGAAGCGCCGCGCCCAGCTGCGTGCCCTGCTCCGGCGCTGAGACCCGAACGCCCGGGGGGCCCGACGCGCCCGTCAACGGCGGACGCCCCGGCCCCCTCGGAAGGGGACCGGGGCGTCATGCCACCGGGTGGATCAGCGCGCGCCAGCGCGGCGCCGCTTCTTGAGCAGGTCCATCCGCTCCTTGAGAAGCTCCTCGAGCTCCTCCAGGGAACGCCGCTCGAGCAGCATGTCCCAGTGGGTGCGCGGCGGCTTGCCCTTCTTCACCTCGACCGCGGGGCCGTCGATGAGCTGGCCCTCCTGGCCGTTCTTACACATCCACGTGCCGGGGATCTCGGCGTCATCGGCGAACGGCACCTCGTAGACCTCGCCGTTCGGCGTCTGGTACCGGGCCATGCGGCGGGGCGCGAGGTCGTGGTCCCGGTCGGTCTCGTAGCTCACCGCTCCGAGGCGGCTGCCCCTGAGGACTCGATCTGCCATGCGAACTCCTTCTGCCGTGTTCGTCTGCGTCAAAGCACTGCGGTCACATCACCGCGCTGCGGTCAATTCTGCGGATCGACACGACGCTGCGTGGTTCCTGCTCGTATCAACGCCAGAGGAACCCCCAAATGTTCCCACGCCCCGACGCCGCGGGCCACCCCGGGGGCGACCTGGGTACCCTTTCATCCGTGGATTCCGACGTCCGGGCAGAGCCCCCCGCCCCCCGGCGGGGCGAGGCGTCCTGCGCGTGGTGCGGTCGGCCCGTCGACGAGGGCGGCACCGGACGGCGGCGGCGGTACTGCCGTCGCTCGTGCCGACAGCGCGCCTACGAGCAGCGCCGGTCGCTACGGATGCAGGACCTGCCCGAGGGGACGGTCGTGCTGTCCGAGGCCGAGTCCACCGACCTCATGGACCGGATGTTCCAGCTGCGCTGCGCGTGCGAGGACCTGCGGACCGCGATCGCCGAGGGCGAGGACCCGGCGGAACTGGCGCGCATGTCGGAGGACCTCGTGGCCGCAGCGCGCCGGGCCGAGCGGCTGCGGTGAACCGAACAGCTGCGGTGCGCAGTGTCGGCGAGGTCCTGCGGACGTGGTGGGATCGGTGGCGGCCCTCCGTCACGGGTCTCATCGTCGCCGCGCTCGCGGCGTGGGTCTCACTCATGCCGTCGCTGCTGCCGCGGGCGTGGCACTACCAGGGCATCGTCACGGGGGTGTCGATGCTGGTCGGCTACGGCGTCGGCGTGGCGCTCCGGACCCTGTGGCGGCGCGTCGTCGCGCCCCGCATCAGCCTGCACCCCGACCTCACCGCGCTGGGGGACCGCCTGCTGGCGTTCGCGCGGCTGTCCGCACCGTACGTATTGGTCGTCTACCTCATCACGGCCACCGCCACGGCGATCCGCTGGCAGGACCAGGTTTCCGACCTCGTCGAGTCGCCGCGCCCACCGTGGGCGGACTACATGCGCATCCCGTGGGTCGCGCTGGGTCTCTTCGTCGCGCTGCTGATCGCCGCCCGGGGCCTCCGGGCGGCGTACCGGGCCTTCGTCCGCGCGGTGCGCCGCCGGTTCGGGATCGGGGAGTACACCGCCCGGCTGGCAGGGGTCGTGGTGGCCGCCGCGCTGCTGCTGGGCATGGTCCAGGGCGTGCTGCCGCGCCTCTTCTTCGACGCCGCCAACCAGATTTTCAGCGCCCAGAACAACGAGGACCTGCCCGACGCCCGCCCGCCGCGCGAACCCGAGAAGTCAGGGGGCCCGGGTTCACTCGTGGACTTCGAGGACCTGGGCCTGCAGGGCCGGCGGTTCGTCAGCGGCGGCGTCGACCGGGAGACGCTGAGCGAGCTGCTCGGCGAGGAGGCGAAGGAGCCGATCCGGGCCTACGCCGGCCTGGAGTCCGCGCCCACGGACGACGAGCGCTCCGACCTCGTGGTGGCCGAGCTCGACCGGACGCGGGCCTGGGAGCGGGAGTCCGTCGTGATCGTGCCGACCACCGGCACCGGGTGGATCAACCCGCACGCCGCCCAGGCGATCGAACTGCTCTCCGGCGGTGACGTCGCGACGGTGGGCACCCAGTACTCGTTCCTGCCCAGCTGGATCTCATTCCTCGCCGACCGCGAGAAGGCGGAGGCCGCCGGGCGCTCGCTCGTCGAGTCGGTGGTGGAGTGGCGCGACTCGCTGCCCCCTGACCTGCCGCGGCCGGCACTCTACGTCTATGGCGAGAGTCTCGGCACCCAGGCCGGGGAGGCGGCGTTCTCGGGGATCCGGGACATCCGCGCCACCGTGGACGGCGTGCTGTGGATGGGCCCGCCCAACTCCAACCACATCTGGCACTCGCTGGTCGAGCGCCGCGACCCGGGCACGCCGGTCACCGAGCCGGTGTACGCCGACGGCCTGCTGGTGCGCTTCTCCGAGGACCCGGCCGAGCTCCGCGACGACGACAGCCCGTGGATCCCGCCGCACGTGCTCTACGTCCAGCACGCGACCGACCCGGTCGTGTGGTGGACGCCGGATCTGCTGTTCGACCGTCCCGCGTGGCTCGCCGAGCCCCCGGGCAAGGGCCGCCACCCCGGCATGTTCTACATGCCCGTGCTCACGTTTTTCCAGGTGACGGCCGATCTCGGCAACGCGGTCGGCGGATCCCAGGGCTACGGCCACCTCTACGATCATCAGATCCTCGACGGGTGGGCGGCCGCGACGGGCCGCGAGGGGTGGGACGACGACGAGTTCCAGCGGTTCGCGGAGCTGCACGCCGTCGCCATACTCAATCAGGACCGCGGCTGACGCCTTCCCCGTCCCGGGTCCGTGTTCTAGCGTTGCCTCGGAGAGAACCGGCCCAGGAGACGCGCGAATGAGCACCCACACCGCAGACATGCACGACATCATCCGCGTCCTCGGCGCGCGGGAGAACAACCTCCGCTCGGTCGACGTGGAGCTGCCGAAGCGGCGGTTGACCGTCTTCACCGGTGTCTCCGGGTCGGGTAAGAGCTCGCTGGTCTTCGCGACGATCGCCGCGGAGTCGCAACGGATGATCAACGAGACCTACAGCGCGTTCGTCCAGGGGTTCATGCCGACGCTGGCCCGGCCGGACGTCGACGTGCTGGAGGGGCTGACCACGGCGATCGTCGTGGACCAGGAGCGGATGGGCTCCGACCCGCGGTCGACGGTGGGGACCGCGACCGACACCGGCGCGATGCTGCGGATCCTGTTCAGCCGGCTCGCCCGGCCCGCCATCGGCGGCCCCAAGGCGTATTCGTTCAACGTGGCATCGGCCTCCGGGGTGGGGACGCTGAAGAAGGCCGACGGCACCCGGCAGAAGGCCGAGTTCACCATCACCGGCGGCATGTGCGTGCGGTGCGAGGGCCGAGGGTCGGTCTCCGACTTCGACATCGACGCGCTCGTGGACCGCTCGAAGTCGCTGGCCGAGGGGGCCATCACGGTCCCCGGGTACTCGATGGACGGGTGGTACGGCCGCATCTACTCCGGGTCCGGGTTTTTCGACATGGCCAAGCCGGTGGGCGAGTTCTCCGGGCGCGAGATGGACGACCTCCTGCGCAAAGAGCCGGTGAAGATCAAGGCCGACGGCATCAACGTGACGTTCGAGGGGCTGATCCCCCGGATCCAGAAGTCGATGTTGTCCAAGGACGTCGAGGCCATGCAGCCGCACATCCGGGCGTTCGTCGAGCGGGCCGTGGTCTTCACGACGTGTCCGGAGTGCGACGGCACGCGGCTCAACGAGGGCGCCCGTTCGTCACGGATCGGCGAGCACAACATCGCCGACGTCTCGGCCATGCAGATCACCGACCTCGCCGAGTGGCTGCGCGGACTCGACGAGCCGTCGGTGGCCCCGCTGTTGGGGTCGTTGCAGCACACGCTCGACTCGTTCGTGGAGATCGGGCTGGGGTACCTCTCGCTCGACCGGCCGGCGGGCACGCTGTCGGGCGGCGAATCCCAGCGGGTCAAGATGATCCGCCACCTCGGGTCAGCGCTGACGGACGTGACCTACGTGTTCGACGAGCCGTCCATCGGCCTGCACCCGCACGACATCGACCGTATGAACGGGCTGCTGCTGCGCCTGCGGGACAAGGGCAACACCGTCCTCGTGGTCGAGCACAAGCCCGAGACCATGGCGATCGCCGACCACATCGTGGACCTGGGCCCCGGGGCAGGGTCCGAGGGCGGGGAGATCTGCTTCGAGGGCACGGTGGACGGGCTGCGGGCCAGCGGCACCGTCACCGGCCGGCACCTGGACGACCGCGCCTCTCTCAAGGACTCGGTCCGCGCGCCGGCAGGGTGGATCGAGGTACGCGGGGCGAGCGCGCACAATGTGCGGAACGTGGACGTGGACATCCCTCTCGGGGTGCTGTGCGTGGTGACGGGGGTGGCGGGCTCGGGCAAGAGCTCGCTCATCCACGGCTCGGTGTCCCCGCGGGAGGGAGTCGTCGCGATCGACCAGTCGGCGATCCGGGGCTCGCGCCGCAGCAACCCCGCGACCTATACCGGCCTGCTCGAGCCCATCCGCAAGGCGTTCGCCAAGGCGAACGGGGTCAAGCCCGCGCTGTTCAGCCCGAACTCGGAGGGCGCGTGCCCGACGTGCAAGGGCGCGGGGGTCATCTACACCGACCTCGGCATGATGGCGGGTGTCGCCACGACGTGTGACGACTGTGAGGGCCGCCGGTTCCAGGCCGAGGTGCTCGAGTACCGGCTGGGGGAGCGCAACATCGGCGAGGTGCTGGCGATGTCCGTGGCCGAGGCGGAGGACTTCTTCTCGGCGGGCGAGGCGCGCATCCCTGCGGCCCACAAGATCCTGGTACGCCTGCGGGACGTCGGGCTCGGATATGTGCGGCTCGGGCAGCCGCTCACGACGTTGTCCGGGGGCGAGCGTCAACGCCTCAAGCTGGCCGCCCAGATGGCGGACAAGGCCGACGTCTACGTGCTGGACGAGCCGACGACCGGCCTGCACCTCGCGGACGTGCAGAATCTACTCGGCATGCTCGACCGGCTCGTCGACGCCGGCAAGTCGATGATCGTGATCGAGCACCACCAGGCGGTGATGGCCCACGCGGACTGGATCATCGACCTCGGCCCCGGCGCGGGCCACGACGGCGGTCGCGTGGTGTTCGAGGGCGCCCCGGCCGACCTCGTCGCCGACGCGTCGACGCTGACCGGGGAGTACCTGGCCCGCTACGTCGGCGGGTGACACCCGTCTCGGGGGCCGGGCGCCGTCCATCGCGACACCCGGAGGTAGAAAGACGTCATGTCCGACTCCCGCGCTGTCCCTGATTCCTCGTCCTCCGCGAGCACGTTCGTCCGCGTCTCCGGCCTCGTCGTGGACGAGGTGAGCGCCACGTCCCTGCGCGGACACGCGGACCTGGGCGCCGACCATCTCACCGACTGGGGGACCGTGCACGGTGGCGTGTACGCGAGCATCGTCGAGTCCGCGGGCGGGGCGGGTGCCGGGTACGCCGTTGCCGACCGGGGTCAGGTCGCTGTGGGGGTCCACAACGGGACCGACTTCCTGCGCGCCTCCACCGGTGGGAGGGTCGAGGTGACCGCCGAGGCCCTGTTCCAGGGCCGTAGTCAGCAGCTGTGGGACGTGGTCATCACCCAGTCCGAGACCGGGAAGGTGCTGGCCCGCGGTCAGCTGCGTCTCCAGAACGTCGACCGCCCGGACGGCACTCGCGCGTGAGAGAGCGGGCCGGCTCAGCCGAGTCCGGCGCCCACCCGTCGGCACTGTTCGCGGATCCGCGCGTCGGCGGGATGATCCGGCTCGGTGGGCCGCCACCCGGAGGGCAGCTCCAGCTCGGCGAGGTCCGTCCACTCCTCGGCCGTGCCCGTGACGGCGTCCCGGTCGCGTGCGCCCAGCAGGAGGTACCCGGCGTAGGTGACCGCTTCCGCGGTCCGCGACTCGGGGGAGTCACCGTGTCCGTCCGCGATCAGCAACGAGTTGCTGCTGTTGAGGTCGCGGAGCGCGGACGCCAAGGTCGGTTCGTCCGGAGCCAGTTCGTCGCCGCGCGTGTACCGGGCGATCTCGCGGAGCGCACGCCGGGTGTCCGCGCGAACGGCCCGGTGATGCGCCCGGCGGCCCAGTCCCCAGAGGACGACCAGCGCGACGAGCACACCCACGACCGTGTCGAGCAGCCGCTCGCCGACCAGCGGCAGCGGCTGGTCCGGGACGTCGCCACCGGAGGCGATGAGTAGCGCGAGCGGGGTGATGAGCGTGACCGCCAGACCGTAGTTGCGGGTGACCAGCAGTTCGATCGAGAACTGCAGCACCACGATCAGTCCGATGAGCCACCAGCCCGACGGTTGCAGCGCGGCGACCAGCAGGAACACCCCGAGCCCCGCGACCGTGCCGGTCAGCCGGTGCAGCGCCCGGTAGGTCCGTGCCACGCGGGGCCCGCCCTGGTGCAGGACGAGTGCGGAGAAGGCGATCACCCAGTACAGGTGCGGCTGGTCGGACCCGGCCAGGAGGGTGAGCAGGACGATCGACACCGCGGTGGCGGTCCCCACCGACGCCGCCACCGACCACGGCTCCCCGGGCCACCGCAGCCCGTTCCGCAGTCGCCGTCGCAGCGACCCGATGTGTCTGCGCTCGTCGCGGACGATCTCCCGCTCGGCCCGCCCGGCCGCGGCGGCGGACGGCATCTCCACATCTGCGGATTCGGGGTCCCCTTCGAGCCACCGGCCGGCGTCGGGATTGCGGGGATCCCAGGCGGGGTCGTCGCCGGGCACGATGTGTCGGCTCGCCCGCGCCGCGCGGGCGTCGTACTCGCGGTGGGCGGTGGCGAGCTCGGCGCTGATCGGCCCGGAAGGAGTCCACATACCCTCGGCGACGGCCTCTTCGGCGTCGGCGAGGGCCTGGGCCGCGGCGCGGTGTTGCGGCCGGCTGTCGGGTCCCGGTTCGGTGGCCGCGTAGGCCGCGACCGCGTCCCGCGCGCAGCGCACCGCTCGACGTTCCGGCCGGCGTGGATCGGGGAGAAGGTCCGCCATGGTCACCAGCCACGCCACGACGGCACCGACCGCGGTCATGCCCGGGACGAGGGCGGGTTCGGTGCCGTGCTCGCCGACCAGCAGTTACGCGATGCCGGCGGTCAGCACGAGGAAGTACGACCCGGGCGGACCGACGCGCAGCGCCAGGCACAGCCCGGCGGTGACGGTCGCCAGCAGCACCGCGGTCACCGCGAACGCGAGGTGGGAGCCCGCGGTGAACGCGCCGAGGGAGGTGGCGACGACCAGGCCCAGACCGATGCCGGCGACGGTCGCGGCGCGACGACGCAGCGGGGCGGCCGGGGCGTAGAGGACGGCGAAGGTCCCGGTGACGGTGAGCAGCCCCAGGTCGAAGCGCCCCAGCAGCGTCGGGACCGCCAGGCACAGCAGGACCGTGAGCCCCGCCTTGGTCGCATTGGGCAGCCGCGGGGGGCTCGGGGCCAGCGTGACGAGTGGTCGCAGGAGTTCTCCGGTTCGCGTCCTCGCCATGTGCTCCTCAGGCCGTCCTTCCGAATCGCTTGTGCAGTGCCTGCCTGCTCACCCCCAGGACCGTGCCGATCTCCGCCCAGCTCAACCCGTGCACTCTGGCGAATCGCACCGCGGCCGCCTCCTCGCGGGCGATCTCGGCCTTGGCCCGCGCGATGGCGGCCAGTCTGTCGACGGGGGAGTCCTCCGCGCTGAAGTCGAACGTCGTCTCCATTGTCACCACCTCATCCGTCAACCTACGTTGACACTACCGGCGATGTCAACCAGAGTTGACGCCAAGGGTGCGTCCCGGGGCGGTCCCGGGATACACTCCCGGGCATGTATCCCGGTGCCATCACCATGAAGCCCTGGCCCCGCCGCTGACGGCGGCGGAGACCACCTTCACCCCTCTCTCTGCACGCCGTCCACGGGCACACGCCGGGCGGCCATCTCGTGCTACCCGGCTCCACGACGAGCCGAAGAGGGCACCGTGCACCACGACCAGCATCATCACCAGCACCACCGACTCCCCGCGGGCCACCGCGCACACATCCGCCTGACCGACGTGGCGGTGACGCTCGGCGACCGCACCGTCCTGACCGGCGTCGACCTCACCGTCTCCGCGGCATCGCGGCTCGCCGTGGTGGGGGAGAACGGTCGGGGCAAGACGACGCTCCTGCGCGTCCTGGCCGGGCGGCACCGCCCGGACTCCGGAACCGTCTCACGGGTCGGACGGATAGGGACCGTCGACCAACACCTGGACGCCCCCGCGGCGCGCACGGTCGGCGACCTCGTCGCCGAGGAGATCGCCGACAGCCTCGCCGCCCTGCGCGCGTTGGACGCCGCCGCCGACGCCATGGGAGCCGGGAAGCCCGGCGCCGAGGACGAGTACGCGGCCGCACTCGAGCTGGCCACCGCACTGGACGCGTGGGACGCCGACCGCCGCGTCGACGTCGCGCTCGCCGGGCTCGGCGCGTGCGACGACCGCGCGCGCCCGCTGGCGTCGTTGTCCGTGGGGCAGCGCTACCGGGTCCGCCTGGCCTGCGTGCTGGGCGCGCACCACGACCTGCTGCTGCTCGACGAGCCGACCAACCACCTCGACGCGTCCGGGCTGGAGTTCCTCACCGCCCGGCTGCGGGCGCACCCCGGCGGGGTCGCCGTCGTCTCGCACGATCGGGCGCTCCTGCGCGAGGTGGCGACGCATTTCTGCGACCTGGACCCGAGCCCGGACGGGAAGCCTCTGGTGTTCGGCGGCGGCTACGAGGGTTGGCTCGAGGGGCGCCGTCGTGTGCGCTCCGCGTGGGAGCAGGCCCACGCCGAGCAGCTCGACGAGCACCACAGACTCGCCCGCGCCGCGGACGAGGCTCGGGACCGGCTCCGCGACGGGTGGCGCCCCGCGAAGGGACACGGCAAGCATGAGCGGTCGACGCGCGCGGGCGGCACCGTCCGGGCGTTCGTCCGCCGCCGCGAGGAGCTCGAGCGCCACCGCGTATCCGTGCCGCCGCCTCCGCCGCGGTTCCGGTGGCCGGCGTGGGACGTCCCGGCCGGGCAGCGGGTGTTGACCTGCCGTGAGGTCGTCGTGTCGGGGCGGCTGCGCACGCCGGTTTCGTTCTCGCTCGACACCGGCGACCGACTACTGGTCACCGGCCCGAACGGGGCGGGCAAGTCGACGCTGCTCGCCCTGCTCGCGGGGGAGCTCGTCCCGGACCGTGGGGCGGTCGATCGTCGTCCTGCCGCGCGGGTCGCGTACCTGTCCCAGGAGGTGCCGGAGTGGGATCCGCTGCGGACCGCGGCGCAGATCTACACCGAGCACGTCAGTCGGCTGGGCCGTGCCGACGCGCCGGGGCTGACGTCGACCGGGCTCCTGGACCCGCGCGCCGCCGCCACCGCGGTGAGCCGGATGTCGCAGGGCCAGCAGCGTCGCCTCCACCTCGCGCTGTGCCTGGCCGCGCGGCCCGCGCTGCTGATACTGGACGAGCCGACCAACCACCTGTCGTCAACCCTGGTGGACGGGCTCACCGAGGCGCTGGTCACCGCGTCCTGCGCGGTGGTCGTGGCCACCCACGACCGTCAGCTCCTGCGGGACCTGTCCTCGTGGCCGGCCCTCGCCCTGACGCCGTCGGGAGTAGATTCTGCGCATGTCCGCTAACGCGAACCCCGGAAGCGTCGACATCAAGCGGCTGCGACGCGACCTGTACTCGGGCCGCGTCGGGCGCATCGACACGGTGGAGGTCCCGCCCATGTGGTTCCTGCAGGTCGACGGCCGCGGCGACCCCGACACCGCGCCGGCCTACCGCACTGCCGTCGAGTCGCTGTACGTCCTGTCGTACGCGATCCGGGCGATCGCGAAGTCGGAGCTCGGGCGGGTCCACACCGTGGGCCCGCTCGAGGGGCTCTGGTACGCCGACGATCCGCGGGTGTTCACCGCGCGGGACAAGGACGCGTGGAACTGGACGATGATGATCTGGCAGCCGGAGTGGATCACGCCGGAGGTCGTCGCCGCCGCGGGGGAGAGGGTGACGACGACGAGGGGCTCGGACGCCGGGGAGCGTGTGCGGTTCGCCCGGTTCGCGGAGGGTACGGCAGTGCAGACGCTGCACGTGGGGCCTTATGACGAGGAAGGGCCGGTCATCGCGCGGATGCACGCGGAAGCGATCGCGGGCCGGCGCGCGGCGCTGTCCGGCCACCATCACGAGATCTATCTCTCGGATCCGCGCAGGGTCGAGCCCGCGAGGCTCAAGACGATCCTCCGCCAGCCCGTCGCGTCCGGCTGAGCCGCCGCCGCGCCGGGTCCGCTACGCGCCGGCCTCGAGAGAGTCGACGAGGCGCTGGGCGAGCGTGCGCAGTTGCAGCAGGTCCTCCTCCGACATGTCCAGCCTGCCGAGCAGGGAACACTGGATCGTCTCGGCCTCCGCGCGCAGCTTTTCGCCGGACTCGGTGAGGTGGACGTGGACGCTCCGGCCGTCGTCGGCGGACCGCGAGCGGGCGACGAGCCCGGCGTTCTCGAGGCGCGCCAGGAGCGGGGACAGTGTCCCGGAGTCCAGGTGGAGGCGGTCGCCTAGCTGGCGGACCGTGAGGCCGTCCTCCTCCCACAGGGCGAGCAGGGCGAGGTACTGCGGGTAGGTGAGGCCGACCGAGGCGAGGGCGTGCCGGTAGGCCGAGGTCGAGGCGCGCGAGGCCGCGTAGAGGGAGAAGCAGACCTGGTGGTCGAGGCGGAGATCGGCGGGCATGGGTCCCAGTATCCCGGACATACCGGTTGCGCTCAACTCAGTTGTGCGCAACACTTCCGGAATGGACGATCTCACCCAGTCACACCGGACCGCACCCACGCAGTCGTCGACCCGCAGGGGCCGGCGCATCGGGGAGGTGGCGCGCCACGTCGGCCGCTGGGCGCTCGGCGCCGCCCTGCTCGGCGCGGGCACCGGCCACCTCACGACCATGCGGCAGGAGTTCCAGGCGCAGGTCCCGACGTGGGTGCCGCTCGACCCGGACTTCGTCGTGGTCGCGTCCGGCGTCGTCGAGCTGGGCCTCGGCGCCTCGCTCATCCTCGCTCCGGCCCGCTTCCGTCCCGCGGTGGGCGGGGTGGCCGCCGCGTTCTTCGTCGCGATCTTCCCGGGCAACATCTCGCAGTACGTCACCGGCACCGCGGCCTTCGGGCTCGACACCGACCGCGACCGGTTCGTCCGACTGTTCTTCCAGCCGGTCCTCGTCGCCTGGGCCCTGTGGTCGACCGGTGCGTGGCGCGCATGGCGGGCCCGGTCCCGCCGCTGACCGCCTCGGTCGCCAACGGGCGCGCGGCGAGGGCGGCCGTGCGTAGACTCGGCGTCCATGCGCTTCGACGAGTACCGGAGTCATGACGCCCTGGGTCTCGCCGCCCTCGTCCGCGGCGGTGAGGTGACGCCGAGGGAGCTGCTCGACGCCGCCACCCAGCGGGCCGATCTCGTGGCCCCTCGGCTCAACGCCATCGTGCGACGGATGGACGGCGCGGCGCGGGCGCGGGTCGCCGAGGACCTGACGGGGCCGTTCGCCGGTGTGCCGTTCCTGCTCAAGGACCTCGGCCAGGACTACCGGGGGATCCCCACCAGCGGCGGGTCCCGCGCCCTGGCCGAGGTTCCGGCGGCCGAGCACGCGACCGTCGTCACGCGGTGGCTGGACGCCGGCCTGGTCGTCTTCGGCAAGACCAACACCCCGGAGTTCGGCGCGAAGGCCGTCACCGAACCGGAGCTATTCGGGCCGGCCCGCAATCCGTGGGATACGCGCCGCACTCCCGGCGGGTCCTCGGGAGGGTCGGCGGCCGCCGTCGCGGCGGGTGTCGTGCCCGTCGCGGGCGCGAGCGACGGCGGCGGGTCCATCAGGATCCCGGCGGCCTGCTGCGGACTGGTCGGCCTCAAGCCCGGCCGCGGCATCGTCCCGATGGGCCCGGTACGCGGGGAGGCGATGCACGGCGCGGCGACCGACGGTGTCGTCTCGCGAACCGTCCGCGACACCGCCGCTATGCTGGACGTTCTCGCCGGCGGCGACCCGGGCGGCCCGTACCTCCCGGCGATGCCGTCAGAGACGTTCCTGTCCCAGGTGGGCACCCAGCCGGGCCGTCTGCGGATCGGGGTGTGCACGGCGTCATCCATCAACGCTTCGCCCCACCCGGAGGCGCTCGCGTCGGTCGCGTCCGCGGGCCGTGTGCTCGAGGGGCTCGGCCATCACGTCGAGGTTCTCGAGTCGCAGCCCGTCAACGATCTCGCACTGGCCCGCGACTTCCTCACCAGCTGGTTCGCGTACCTCGCGTGGACGGTGGAGAGCACCCGGCAGCGGACGGGGTGCCGCGACCGGAACTTCGAGACGGACACCCGGATCGTCGCCGCGCTGGGCAGGTCGCAGAGCAGCGTGGACTACCTCGCCGCGGTGATGCGTCGCGACGACTACGTGCGCGAGTTGACCGCCTTCTTCTCGGGGTTCGACCTGCTCATGACGCCCGGCCTCGCGGATCTGCCACCGCTCGTCGGCGCCCTCGAAACCCCGCCGTGGGCCGTCCGGGGTGCGGAGGCGCTGCTGGCGACCCGGACCGCGCCGCTACTACGCCATTCGGGGCTCGCGGAGTCGATCATCGACGACAACTTGAGCTGGGTCCCGTACACGCAACTGGCCAACCTCACCGGGCGGCCGGCGATGTCGCTTCCACTGCACTGGACGCCGGAGGGCCTGCCGATGGGGGTCCAGTTCGTCGCGCCCCTCGGCGGGGAGGGCCGGTTACTGCGGCTCGCCGGACAGCTCGAGCAGGCCGTGCCTTGGGCCGATCGCCAGCCGGCCGCGATCGACGGGGTCGGCACCGCCGCGTCGACGAGGTGACGCCCCGAATCGGGGCGGGCGCGATCGGCGACCGGCGACCAGATGACCCCCGTGGGGGCCGCCGAGACTCGTCCCGACCGCGACCTCGGACCTACCCGTGTTTCGTCACCCGTGACGTTTCGACTGCATTGTCGAGCACGCACACGGCCGGCACACCGGGGCCGGGGACGCCGGCGCCGACCCGGACCCGGCGCAGCGCCAGTCGTCGCCCGTCGGCCGGGCGACGCGAGACACCGACGACGCAGCAGCCGGGTGGCACGACGACGCAGTGCGCGAGCGCGCCGTGGCGCGGTCCGGAGCCGACGTCGGCGGGCTCGGCGGCGTCGGAAGGTCCGGAGATATCAGCAGTGTCGCCGACGACAAGTCCGAGGCGGACGAGGGCGGGCGCAGTCACGTCGAGGCCGCCGGTCGAGAACGGTGGGACAACGCCAGCCCGGAGGATCACGGCCTGCGGCCATGTCACGTCGCGCGTCGTCGACCCCTTCTGGCCCGGCCGCCGTATCCGCCAAGTGCCGATAATCTACATTATGTAAAGTAAAAATCTGCGTATTGCATCAGATGAATCGCCCCTCGCATTTCCAGCTCCTCCTTCGCGTCCGGCACCGATCCCTGCCCCGACCTGCGAAGTCACCCACTCTCGGGCGCTGCCACCACTGCTTTCCGGCCCGGGCACTGGGCCTCAATGAGGCCGAAAGACGATCTTTGGCACGTCGTTGACCTGCAGGGGTTCCCGTGAAGGCTCATCGGTTGTATCATTGATTCATCAGATGAGACGTCGTGGTTTGGGGTTTAGCGATGCGACTGGATGGCTCCGGACGGGTCCATATGGCGCCGTCGCTGCCGGTGCTTCGGCCCGCCGAGCAGGTGCTCCGGCTGATGCTGGAGGGCTGGCGCAACCAGCAGCTATCCCGAAATCTGCAGTTCAACACGATCGAACAGCGACTGCGCCTGGTGCAGCGGTTCGTCGACCACGTCAATGCGGAGCCGTGGCACTGGACCCCGGCGATGGTCGAGGAATTCTCCGCCGATCTCCGTACGGTCAAACACGTCGCCCACTCCACTCTTCGCGGCTACCACTGCGCACTGCGGGCGTTCACCAGCTACATCGCCAATCCGGATTACGGCTGGGATCGGGTGTGCGAGCAGCACTTCGGCACCCATCCGGCGCAGGTGTTCTTCGACTGGAACACCGCACCACACGTGCAGGCCTACGACGGGCGGGCCACAAAGCGGCCCTACACTCGCGAGGAACTCGATGCACTGTTTGAGCACGCCGACAACGAAGTCGCACGCGCTGGCGCCTCCGGGCGGAAAGGCTGGCAGCCCGCCTACCGGGACGCGGTCATGATGAAGATCGCCTACGGCTACGGTCTGCGATTCAACGAGTTGCGCCACCTGCAAACCGTCGACTTCGCCCGCAATCCCCACGCCCGCGAATTCGGGGCCTTCGGCCTCTGCAAGGTCCGCTACGGAAAATCCCGACGCGCCTCTCCCTTTCGGCCCCGCAGCGTGTTGACCGTATGGCGCTGGACTCCAAGCATCCTCGAAGACTGGCTGGCCAATGGCCGCGGCGCCCCCGACGGCCTCGAGCTGTTCTGTAGTGAACGTGGCGGACTCGTCGTGGAATCGACCTTGCTGCGTCGGCTACGCCGGTACTGCGACGAACTCGGATTCTCCGATGGTCTCGATATCCATTCCTTCCGTCGCTCGTACGCCACTCACCTGCTGGAAGCGGGATGGGATCCCCGGTTCGTCCAGGACCAGATGGGCCACGAGTACGCCTCGACCACCGGGATCTACCAGTTCACCTCCGATGAGTTCCGGCGCTCCACCCTCCGCGCCGCGCTCGACCGCACGATGAATCAAGCACTGTCACCCGACGATCGGAGCGGACCATCATGAAGCGCACCGTCGACTACCGCTGGCGTCTGGCCGAGCTCATGGCCGCACGCGGCATGCACAACACCACCGAACTGATCCCGCACCTGGCCGAACGCGACATCACCCTGTCCCGGCCGCAGGTCTACCGACTGGTTACCCAGCGCCCCGAACGCATCTCCCTGCAGGTCGTAGCCGCCCTGTGCGACATCTTCGACTGCGGACCCGACGACCTGCTCACCGTCACCGCTGCTGATGCACGCGCCCGCAAAACCGGCACCACCCCGGCAGCGAATGTCGTCGACCTCGACCGGTCCGTCCGCCCACGCCGCGCCAACATCCTCGACGAATAGCCCCGCCCGCGAGGAGGACGACCAATGAACCCGACCCCTGACGGCCTGTCGCCTCGTTCCACCCGCCGCGGCCGACCACGCGCCACCAGTACCCGAGATGACCCCTGTGCCCGGTGTGGCCGCAACATCCCCCGCCTGGCAGCGCGTTGGCCAGAGGGGCGACTGTGCTTCACCTGCTACAACACCGCGATCCACACCCACGGCACCTGCCCGAACTGCCGACAGGACCGGCTCCTGCCCGGCCCTCCAGGCGCCGACGGCGAACCGGTCTGCGGCACCTGCGCCGGCATCGACGTCGACTTCCACTGCCAGCGCTGCGGCGCCGAAGCAGGCCATCACCGCGGCAACCTCTGTGTCCGCTGCGTCCTGCGCGAGGACCTTCACGCCCTGCTCGGCAGTGCCCCCAGCGATCCCACACTGGCCGGTCTCGTCGACGCCCTGTGCGCCGCCGACCGACCCGAATCGATCATCACCTGGAAACGCTCACCCAAAGTGAAAACCCTGCTCACCGGACTCGGCGACGGCTCAATCCCCTGCACCCACGACGGATTCGACGCCGTCGGCGGCAAACCGGCCGAACACGTTCGTGCACTGCTACAGCACCACGACCTCCTACCCACACGGGATCCCTACTTGCCGCGGTTCGAACAGTGGATCGCCACGAAGCTCGACGGCCTGCCCGACGAGGTCCGCCAGCCCGTCCATCACTTCGCGACCTGGCATCACCTGCGCCGCATCCGAGCCAAAGCCGCCGACGGGACGCCCACCCGGGCACCGATCCATTCGGCGAAGCAAGAGATCACCGAGACCATCAAGTTCCTGAGCTGGCTGCACACCACCTATGGGCGCACTGCCGCAACCTGCACCCAGCCCGACATCGACGAGTGGCTCGCCACCGGACCCAGTACCCGACAACTGATCCGGACCTTCTTCGTCGTCGCCGCACGCACCCGCCTCAACACCACCGTCACCGTTGGGCACCGTGCCGCCCGCAGCAGCCCGTCGTTGACTCAAGACCAGCGGATCGCGTGGATCCACGAACTCCTCACCGGCAACAGCGAGACACTGCCCTACCGCGTCGCCGGCACACTCCTGCTCCTCTACGCCCGTCCGATCACCAGAATCGTCACCCTGCAAGTCTCCGACGTCACCGACCAGGCAGACGGGATGACCATCGCACTCGGCCTACGCCCCACCGACGTGCCCGAACCCTTCGCCGGCCTCCTGCGCACCCACCTGGCCACTCGCCCGAACCTGCGCACCGGCGCCGGCGGTGACAACCCCTGGCTACTGCCCGGCACGCTCGCCGGACGACACCTCCACCCCACCACCGTCGCAAACCGACTC
This sequence comes from Dietzia papillomatosis NBRC 105045, assembly GCF_001570845.1. Taxonomy (NCBI): domain Bacteria; kingdom Bacillati; phylum Actinomycetota; class Actinomycetes; order Mycobacteriales; family Dietziaceae; genus Dietzia; species Dietzia papillomatosis. The sequence goes on from NZ_BCSL01000039.1 coordinate 30,066, forward strand.
CGCGGCCTGGGCATCAACCTGCGCGGAGCACGCAACCGAGCCCTGGCCGAGCTCGTCGTCGAATGCCCGCCCTCACTCGTGGCCGACGCCCTCGGCTACAGCCACCAAGTCGCCTTCCGCCACGCCAGCAAAACAGCCGAACCCTGGGCCCGCTACGTCGGCCGATCCCTCCCCCGCCCAACGGATACCCCGTAGCGTCGCGCAATCGTCCGCCGTGGAGACACTCGGGTCCACAGCATCCGAAAACAGGCAACGTTACGCGTTTCCGCTGTTTCCCGAATGGGGTCCGGACGAACGCTGGAGTCGCCGTCGACGAGCAAAATCCGGCCGACGAGCTGGGTGGTACCAAACCACATGGAGCACTAGCTGAGGCTGACGGGAAGACTCCTGATCCCGGCGCTTGACCTTGAAGTGCACTCCAAGGTCTACCGTGAGGTCATGACAAGCCAGGCAATGACGAGCTACATGCGGATCGGAGAGCTCGCCAACGTCGTCGGCCTCAGCCCGGACACGATCCGCTACTACGAGAGAGTTGACTTACTACCGCCCCCAGCCCGCACCCCGTCGGGCTATCGGATCTACAGCACGCAAGCGGTGGATCGTCTGCGCTTCATCCAGGGGGCACAGCGGCTAGGCCTCAAGCTCGACGACATCCGTGACCTCCTCTCCGTCAGAGACACAGGAGCCTGTCCGTGTGAACCGGCAGGAGACCTACTCACCCGCCGGTTGACCGAACTCGATGCAGAAATTAAACGTCTGAAAACTCTGCGAACCGAGATGACGACCATGCTCACAGCCTTGCCTGCCGAGAATTGCCCACCCCCGACCCCAGGAACTTGGCTTGAAACAAAGAAGGAGGTGAACTGAGATGCACGACTGCTGCGAAGACCCGATGTGCCCGCCAGAACTCTGCGGCTGCGGCTGCTAACCAGCAAGGAGGGGGCTCCGGCCCCCTCCTTGCTCCTCGCCCT
>NZ_BCSL01000040.1:0-28823 GCF_001570845.1 Dietzia papillomatosis NBRC 105045
CCCTCCGCGTCGGCGGTGATATCGCCGGGTTCCGACACCTCGTCGCGGACCCGCAGCCCCTCCTCGGTGAGGAGATCCGTCAGGCACAGGTCGATCGTGCGCGCCGACGCGCTCGCGGCCGACGGCGTGCTCATGGACCTGATGCCGTACATCGCCTGCGCGCTCAGCCCGTCGATCGCGGCCCAGAGCGACAGTTCGTCGTTCACGACGGTGCCGCCCACGAACGTGCCCGCCTCGACGCCCCGGTCGATGAGGGACTGCAGGACCGCGTTGATGTCGTCGGCCCGGGCCCGGACGACCTCGGAGGTGCCCAGGTTCTCCATCATGGTCCGCGCCCACGCCGGTTCCTCGGTCGAGAACTCGACCACCGCGAGCGCGGCGCAGCGCAGCTCGAGATACGACGCGCGGACGGTCCCGGCCTCGTCACCCGCTCTAGCGGCGGCCGCCGCGGCCTCGACACGCTCGATCATCTCGACGAACCCGCGGGAGGCGACCTCCTCGACGAGCTGCTGCCGGTTGGCGAAGTGCCGGTACGCGGCGGTCGCGGACACGCCGATGTGCGGCGCGATCTCGCGGAGGACGATCGCCTTCTCTCCTGAGACCCGGGCCCGCGCGATGGCCTCCTGGATGATGGCGTTGCGGAGGTCGCCGTGGTGATAGGCCTTCTTCTTCACCGCGCCCTCTGCTGGCGCAACACTTGCCTCGACCATGTCGATGCTCCTTCGCGTGAGTAGAGGGCCCGATGCCGTCCGACGAACGGCGGAAACTCTATTAGATCACTTGTTACCACTCATCCACCGCAAAGCGCCGAGACGAATCCGTAGTCTGGTGACATGTCGACGGTTTTCAGCAAGATCATCGCCGGTGAACTACCGGGTCGTTTCGTGTGGCAGGACCCCGATGTGGTGGCGTTCCTCACCATCGCGCCGGTCGCACCGGGCCACACCCTCGTCGTCCCGCGGGCGGAGGTCGATCGGTGGACGGATCTCGAGCCCGCACTCCTCACGCGCCTCAACGAGGTCGCGCAGGCCGTCGGCAAGGCGGTCCTCTCCGGCTTCGGGGCGAAGCGGGCCGGCTACCTCATCGCCGGCTTCGAGGTACCCCACACCCACATCCACGTTTTCCCCGCCAACGACATGTCGGGTTTCGACCTGTCGCTCGCGAATCCCGACACACCGGCCGAGGAGGCCGACGCGGCGGCCGCGACCCTCCGACAGTCATTGCGGGATCTCGGTTACGGGCAGTTCGTCCCCGGGGACTGACCCGTATTTCCGGACCGGGTCACCGACCCCGACTCAATGCCCCAGAGCTCGCGTGACGACCCGCATGTCCTGGTAGTCGGTCCACTCCGCGACAAGACCGTCACGAACGACGAAGAACGACCCGACCTCGAGGTGGATCCGCTTACCACCGATCGTGAGATGGGTGGTCCGGTTGATCGCCGCGGTGTTCCCTGAACCGAGGACGTGGTGGATATCGACACCGACGTCCCGGGAGACCTCGGCGTTGAACTCCATCACGTGTCTCAGGCCCTGGTGTCCGTGAACAGTCTGGATTCCCTCCATCGTCAGGACGAGATCAGGAGCGCAGCATGCCCTGGCGGCCTCGAAGTCGCCGGAGAACGCCGCCTCGACCAGCGCCTTCGCCACCTCCCCGGGGCACCCGTAGCGTGGCCGTCGCCCGCCCGTGCCGGCCCCCACCCCGTCATCCGATGACGGCATCGATCGTCTCCATACTCTTGTAGTCCGCCCATCGCGTGACCACCCCGTCCTCCACCTCCACGAAGGAACACCCACGGATCTCGATCCCCCCGCTGGGCAGCGTGAACCGCTCGATCCGACGAAGCGCGACCACACCCTCGGATTCCAGGACCTCCCCCTCCACCCCGATCGTGAGGAAGCCTCCAAGCCGCGCCAGATCGGACACGATGTCGTGGATTCCGTCGTGACCGACGTAGCGTCTGACCTGGCCCGTCGTGTAGACGATCGAAGGGGACGACAATGCGATGGTCCGCTCGGCGTCACCGGCGGCGAGGGCGGCCATCCATGCGATGGCGGTATCTGTGGCGGACTCAGTCATCTCGGCGGCGTCTTCCTGGCGGCGGAATTTGAGAACATTCTACTCACCGGCGTTAACACGCTGACGTTGTCCACTGATCTGCGAATTCTCGCCCGGGGCCGGCATTCCGCGGCCACAACCTTGGCGTGTCCTCTGCATCCGACCGGGCTGCCGGGACGGGCTCGAGAGCTGGAGACGAGACTTGAACTCGCAACCGCCCGATTACAAGTCGGGTGCGCTACCAATTGCGCCACTCCAGCACGGGTCACCGCGCCGTCGCGGGACCCGGCACACATCCTAACCCGGCCACCGTGGGGGCTCTTGACTACGGTGTGCATCGTGGAGACCCGCGACGCACCCGCACCGTTCACCCGCCCGCTGGCGTGGCTGAATCTGCGCAAATCCACCATGGATCTGGCGGTCGAGCCGCCCCTGTCCCCCATGGCGCCGGTCGACCTCGACGACGACGGCGCGGTCACCGACGTGCTCAACCTCGCGCTCGAGATCGGCGGGATCCTGCTCTCGTCCGGTGAGGGCGCCGCGGACACCGTCGCCCAGGCCGAGTCGGTGGCGGCCGCCTTCGGTCTGCCCGGGGCCACGGTCGAGGTCACCTTCACGTCGCTGACCATCGGCGTCAACCGCCGCCGCGGTAGGCCACCGATCTCGGTGATCCGCGTGGTCAACTACCGCACGGTCGACATGACGCGAGTGACCCGCGTCTCCCGCCTCATCGACCTCATCGTGCGCCGTCAACTCACCGTCGACCAGGCCACGGCCGAGGTCGAGAAGATCGTGGCCTCCCCGCATCCGCATTCCTTCCGGGTCGCGGTCCTGGGATGGGCGATGCTCGGGTGTGCGGTCGTCATCCAGCTCGGGGGCAGCCCATTGGCCGGCCTCATCTCGATGGTCTCGACGTTCGCCCTGATGTACGCCAACCGCGCCCTGGATCGACACCGCTTGCCCAGTTTCTTCCAGCAGGTGGTGGGGGGGTTCATCGCCGCCGCCTGGGCCCTGTCGGCGTACGTGGCCGTGAGCGACAACTTCATCGAGGTCCAACCGTCCCAGCTGGTGGCGGCGGGGATCATCGTGTTGCTCGCCGGCCTGACCCTCGTCGGCGCGATCGAGGACGCCATCACCGGGTTCCCCGTGACCTCCGCCGGGCGAGGGGTCGAGACGATGGTCATGACCGGAGGGGTCCTCGGCGGGATCACGATCGCGCTCGCGGCATTCGACCGCCTGGGTATGTCCCCTCCCCCGATCGATCCGGCCATCGCCGGCAACGCCGCTGTCCACGTGGCGGTGCTGGCCGCCGGTGTGGGCGCCGCCGGGTTCGCCGTGGCCAGCTACGCGACGGTGCGCGCGACCTGGCTCGCCGCAGCAGTCGGGGCGATGGGCATGCTCATCTACCAGGGCGTCATCGCCACCGGCCTGGGTGTGGTCGTGGGGTCGGCACTCGCCGCCTGCTTCATGGGTCTGTTCGGCGGAATTCTCGCCCGTATCGCGACCGTCCCGCCGCTGGTCGTCACCATCGCCGGCATCACCCCGTTCTTGCCGGGTCTGTCGGTGTACCGCGGCCTGTCCGCGCTGACGAGCGATCAGACGGGTATCGGCCTGGGGCTGATGTTCCAGGCGTTGGCGATAGCGGTGGCGTTGGCCGCCGGGATCGTGTTCGGTGAGTGGGTCACCCGCAATCTGCGTCGGTCGGCCGCCGCCGACCAGTGACGTAGAATCGGCCGCGGACGACGCCGCCACCCGGCGTCCCCCACCGACCCCAGGAGGACATCGATGGCATCCGCCGCCGCCAGCAAGGAACCCGAACTCGACGATCTGGAGCCGGTCGCCGACGAGACGGCCGATCAGGCCCGCCGGGTCGTGGCCTCGTACTCGGCCGACGCGGACGAGTGCCGGATGCTCCTCGACATGCTGGGGATCGGCCCGGAGCCGCAGGTGACGGCCGACGCGGAGTAGGCAGAACACGACGACTCGAGACGAGGGCACACGGATGACGAGCGGTACCGGGCAGACGTCGACCGGAGCGGGAGCCGACTTCGTCGTCGTCGCCAACCGCCTCCCCGTGGACCTCGTCATCGATCGGGACGGCACCGAGCACTGGAAGGCCAGCCCCGGCGGCCTCGTCACGGCGCTCGAGTCGATCCTCAAGGCCAACGACGGCGCCTGGGTCGGGTGGCCCGGTGTCCCGGACGTCTCCCCCGAGCCGTTCGACGCGGACGGCATCCGTCTCCACTCGGTCACACTGTCCGCGCGTGACGTCGAGCTCTACTACGAGGGCTTCTCGAACGCCACGCTGTGGCCGCTGTTCCACGACGTCGTGGTGCCGCCCGAGTACCACCGCGAGTGGTGGAACGCCTACCGCGAGGTCAACACGCGCTTCGCCGAGGCCACGGCCGAGGCCGCCGCCGAGGGCGCCACGGTCTGGGTGCAGGATTACCAGTTGCTACTGGTGCCCGCGCTGCTGCGTGAGCTCCGCCCCGACCTGACCATCGGGTTCTTCCTCCACATCCCGTTCCCGCCCGTCGAGCTGTTCATGCAGTTGCCGTGGCGAACCGAACTCGTCGAGGGCATGCTGGGCGCCGACCTGGTCGGTTTCCACCTGTCCGGCGGGGCGGACAACTTCCGGATCCTCGCCAGCCGGCTGCGCGGCCATCCCTCCGTGCGGCTGCGCTCCGCCCGGGGCCGTGCCTCCGAGATCCGGGTCGGAGACCGTATGGTGCGGGTCGGCGCCTTCCCGATCTCCATCGACTCCGCGTCCGTCGACGCCTCCGCGCGCAGCCGCGAGACCCGCGACCGTGCCTCCCGCCTGCGCGAGGAGTTGGGGTCTCCGCGCGTGCTGATGCTGGGCGTCGACCGGCTGGACTACACCAAGGGCATCAACGTGCGCCTGCGTGCGCTGGAGGAGCTGTTCGAGGAGGGCCGCCTGGAGCCCTCGGACGTGACCCTGCTCCAGTTGGCCACGCCGAGCCGCGAGCGCGTCGAGCAGTACCAGATCATGCGGTCACGGATCGAGGAGTCGGTCGGCCGCATCAACGGGTCGTTCGGCGAGATCGGGCACCCGGTGGTGACGTACATCCACCGGCCGGTGCCGAAGTCGGAACTGACGGCGTTCTACGCGGCCGCCGACGTCATGCTGGTGACGCCGGTGCGCGACGGCATGAATCTGGTGGCCAAGGAGTACGTGGCCTCGTGCACGGACGGCGACGGCGCGTTGGTCCTGAGCGAGTTCGCCGGGGCGGCCGCGGAGCTGCGCCAGGCGTACCTGTGCAATCCGCACGACCTCGACGGCGTCAAGGACGCCATCATGACCGCGGTGAACGACTCCGCCGAGGAGCGTCGCCGCCGCATGCGCACCCTGCGTCGCCAGGTGTTGGGCAATGACGTCCACGCGTGGGCCCGCCGCTTCTTCCAGACGCTCGACGCGACGTCCGGCGACTAGCCTCCCGCCGCGGCCGTCGTGCCGGCCGCGAGGCCTCTACAGTGCCTCGAGTTCGGCGAGCTTCCACGTCCCGTCCTGACGCTCCATGGCCACGCTCAGCCGCGACGCCGAGCTCGCGGCCTCGGGGTTCTCCTTGGTGGAGACCATGCGGTTGAGCATGACCAGCACGGTGACGTGATCGGCGTCCACGACCTCCTGCGGGGCCGCGGCGGCGACGGTCGCGTAGACGGTGGCCTCCTGCTGCTTGGCGGCCGAGGCGACGGTCGGCATGGATTGTTCGACGAACTCGGTCAGGGCCGGGTCAGCGAGCCGGTCGCGCACGGCGGCGAGGTCGGCGTCGACCGTCCGGTGGTCGTAGGTGAACATCTGGGTGGTGATCTCGCGCGCCGCGTCGGTGGCCGCGCGGGGCGCGTCCGCGATCCGCTGTTCGGTGGCCGTGGCCTCACGCGCCTCGACGTACTGCCAGCTCGCGAGACCGGCGACGACGACGAGGAGGACCGACACCACCGACAGGGCCGTGATCAGGGTGCGCCGGCGGGCCGGGTCGAGCGGGGTCCGGGCGGCGGCCGGTGCAGGGGCGGCCCCGGTGGCTCCCGAGTCCTCGGCCGACCCGGCGGACCCGGTGTACCCAGAAGTGTCGACGGCCTCGGAGGTCTCGGTCCGGGGCATGGCCGACATCCCCTCGAAGAGACCGCCGGCGCGGGCGGCTTCGAGTGCGCGTTCCCGCGCGGCGTCGGCCTTGCGCTGGGCGCGCGCGGCGCGTTCGGCTTCACGCTGGGCGCGGCGGGCGGCGCGCACGTCGGAGTTCGGGCTGCTCATGGGATGAAGTTCACCCCCGACACCTTCATCGTGCCGTCGTCGTGCCGGTTGACGGTCACGCGGACGCGGTACTGGCGGTCCTGGTCCTCGTCGGACTTCGGATTGCCGATGGTCTGGTCGATGGCCATGATCACCTCGGCCCGGTCGGGGTAGGAGTGCTCGACCGCCGCCGCCGTCACCACGCCGTCGGCGACGACCTTGGTGGTGGTCACCACGTCCTCATACGAGTCGCGGCGCGGGGCGAACTGCTCCGAGAAGTCGCCCTCGATGAGGCCCACGATCTCGTCGACGTCCTCCGACAGGGTCTCCTGCCGGATGGTCATCAGCTTGGTCATGACGTTGACGGCCGTGTCCTGGTACGCGGCATCGAGCTCGGCCTGCGAGGCCCGGTCCGCCCGGACGTCCGACGCCTGGTTGCGCTCGCCGAGCCACAAACCAGTGGCGACGAGCGCCAGGACCAGGCAGATCGCGGCGATCACCGCAGCCGTGATCAGCCCGGCCCTCCCACCGTCGGTGGAGGCCTGGTCTGGTTGTGGCACTACGCGACTCCATTCGTCATCATGGCGGCCAGGTCGGCGTCCTTGTCGAGCCGACTGTCGGCGCCCAGGTCCAGCTGACGGTACGCGGCGCCGTCCGCGCCAACGTACTCGCCCGTAGACGGGTCGTACACGGCCGCCGAGGTGGTCCCCTCCTGACCTGCGGTGGCGCCCGACGGCACCACGTTCCAGGCGTTCGGATTGTCCCCGGGCGGTCCCACCTCACTGGTGTTCGGCGGGTTGATGCCCTGGGGGACGAAGTCGTCCGCCCGGCACTCCTCAGGGGAGGCGCCGGTGCGGCCCGGGAACTCCATGCATGGCAGGTTGCGCGCACCACGGACGGTCATGGTGGAGTCCTTGGCGATCTTGCAGTAGATCCCGTTGATCTGCGCCGGCACCGTGAGATCCGCCGGGCTGCGCCGGTCCTCGGCGGGCAGGAACCCCGTGGTGCACGGAGGGGGCTCGTTGATCTGCAGGTTGAAGTCAACCTTGATCTGCCCGGTGTCCCTGGCCCCGTCGATGGCGGTGAGCAGCGCCGACACCAGCGCCGGGTAGATCACCAGCAGCTGCTCGATCGAGCGGTTGTAGACCACGCCCACCTCGCCGACGCTCACCAGGTTCGCCACCAGCACGGGCAGAGTGGGCTGGAGGTCGTTGAGCAGTTTGGTGGCCCGGCCCAGTGCGTCGGGTCCCCGCTGGATGATCGAGGTCAGCTGGGGCTCGTTCCCCCGCAGCTGGTCCGTGATGTCCGCGACGTTGCGGGTCCACGCTCGGATCGAATCCGCGGACTCCAGCTGCGAGTCGAGTACCGGCTCGGCGTCGGCGATGAGCCTGCGCGTCACGTCCTCGTTCGTCCTGGCCTCCTCCAGCAGGAGCTGGGCGGAATCCAGGAACTGTTGCAGGTCGCGCGCCGACCCGTTGAACGCGTCGAACGACTCCGAGATCACCCGGCGCATCTTGGCGTCATCGATCGACGCCATGAGCACCGTCGCCTGGTCGAGCACCGGGCCGATGCCCTGCGGCATGTCCACCCTGTCCTCGCCGAGCACCGTGCCGTCGGCGAGCCGGCCCTCGGGGGCCCCCTCGGGGACGAACTCGACGAACTGCTCCCCCACCGCCGAGACGCTGCGGATCTCGGCGCGGACGTTCTCGGGCACATCGGCCCGCGAGTCGAAGTGGAGCTTCGCCATCACCATGCCCGGCTTGAGCGTCACCGAGTCCACCCGGCCGATCGTGTTGCCCAGGTAGGCGACGTTGGCGTTCTCGTACAGCCCGCCGGTGTCCGGCATCTCCAGCGCCACTTCGGTGCGCTTCCAGCCGAGCGCCCGCGGCAGCTGCAGGTAGACCACGGCCATCACGGTGAGCGCCACGACCGTCACCACGGCGAAGACCGTCAGCTGGATCTTGACCAGTCGCGTCATCGGGGGGCCTCCTCGGTCGGTGCCGGGGACTGGTCCGGCGCGGGCGCGGGTGCCTCGCCGGCCGGCGGCTCGGCGGGTTCGGCCGGTGCGACGTCCAGCGCGAACGGGTCCGGCTCCATCGACGAGCCGGGCGCCAGTCCCACGTAGCCCTCCAGGCCCGCCATGCGGTTACCGAACTCGGTACCCAGCAGCAGCGTCTCGCTCAGACGCGGCATCGACATGTCGGCGTGGATGTACAGGTTGGCGTAGTCGCCCCGCAGGAAGTTGTCGATGCCCGACTGCGGGAACGGGAACGTGATGAGCGTGCTCAGCACCTGGGTGAGGTCACGCCCGGAGTTGGCCAGTGCCTCGAGGACCGGGACGAGGTCCTCCAGATTCGCGACGAGGTTCTGCCCGCCGCCGGCATCGATGATCTGGTTGGCCTTGTGGCCGAAATCGCCCAGCGACACCAGGGCCGTGGTGAGCTCCTGTTTCTGGTCGTTGATGAGCTCGAGCGCGGCGGGCATCTGCGAGAGCGCCTTGGCCAGAGTGTCGTTCTGCTCGTCGATCTGCCGGGCCAGGCGGTCCAGGCCCTCCATGGCCGCGATGATGTCGGCCCGCTGGTCGTCGAGACCGCTGACGGTGGTCTCCAGCTGACCGATGACCTCCTTGGCCTCCACCTGCCGTCCGTCGAGGGCGGTGTTGAGCTCCTCGGAGATGGTCGAGAACTGGGCCAGGCCGCCGTCGGTGAGCACCACCGACAGGGCCGAGAGGGTCTGCTCCGTGGTCGGGTAGACGCCCGCCCGCTCGATCGGGATCACGTCACCGTCCGCGAGCGTGCCCTCCGCCCCTCCGTCCGGCGGTGGGAACAGCTCGAGATGCTGCGAGCCGAGGAGGCTGGTCTGCCCGATCTTGGCGTGGGCGTTGGCCGGCAGCCGCACGTCCCCGTTCAGGGTCACCGTGACGATCGCCGTGTAGTCCTCGACCTCCATGTGGCTGATCGAGCCCACGTTGACGTCGTTGACGCGCACCGGCGAGTTACGCGTGATCGTGGTGACGTCGGGCATCTCGATGGTGACCTGGTAGGCCCCGTCTCCGTGGCCCTGCGCCCCGGGCAGGGGCAGTGAGTTGAGCCCGTTCCAGGTACAGCCGGTCCCGGCCAGCAGGACGGCCGCGCCGAGCGCGCCGCCGACCAGCAGCCGGGAACGCCGCGGCCCGTTCCGCTGCGCGCGGTCGCGGGAAGTCGCCTCGGCCATCACGCACCTCCCGTCGGAAGCAGGGTGTCGGTGAGGTTGTCACCCTTGTTGACCACGTTGACCAGCGGATCCGGCTGCGCCGAGGGCGGCTGTACGCCGGGCGGGGTCTGGGTGCCCGGACGCTGCGCCTGGATGATCTGATCCGGCTCCGCGGTCGGGGTGATGGGCGGGGTCACCTGACCGTACGGGTAGTTGGAGGTCAGCGAGTTAAACAGTGGCGCCATGTACTGCGCGCACAGTGCGGCGTCGGACTCCGACGTGTTGTTGTCAAGGCCGGCGATCGCGCCGCAGAGGAAGTTGGCCGGGTTGGCCATCTGGTTCATGGCCAGGATCCCGTGCAGCGTCCCCTGGTACGGCCGGTAGATGTTGTAGAAGTTCGACATCGCGGTGGGCGCCACGTGCAGCATGCCCTCCACATCGGCGCGGCGGTCGCGGACCACCTTGGTGGCCTGGCCCAGCTTGTCCACGCCCAGCGACAGGCGGTCGCCGTTGTTCTCGAGGAACCGGTTGATGTCCATGATCGCCAGGTCGAGGTCGCGCAGCGCGGCGTCGATCTGCTCGGTCTGGCCGCTCAGCACCTCCGAGACGCTGGCGAGCTTCCCACCGAAGGAGACGATCTGCTCCTCGCTCTGCGAGAGCGCGGTGACGAACAACTGCAGGTTCTTCAGGGTGGTGAAAAGGTTCTCCCGCCCGTCGGACATGAGCGACATGGTCCGCGAGACCTCGGACAGCGCGTCGCGGATCTCGGCACCGTTGCCCTCGAACATGGAGTCCGCCGAGTCCACGAAGTCGCCGAGCGGGCCGGTCTTCTCGCCCTTCTCCGGGCTCAGCGCCGTGGAGAGCTTCATGAGCTGCTCCTTGACGCCGTCCCACTCGACCGGAACGGCCGTCCGCTCGATGGGGATGACCCCGTCGTCCGGCATCTCGGCCCCGCCGGTGTACGCAGGCGTGAGCTGGATGAACCGTTCGGCGACGAGGGACTGCGCCACGAGCAGCGCATTGGCGTCCTCCGGGACGGCCACGTTCTCGTCCACCTTCATGGTCACCCGCGACATGCCGTCCTCGGTGGTGATGTCGGAGATCGTGCCGACGCGCACCCCGAGCACCCGGACCGTGTCGTCCTTGTAGACCCCCTGCGTGGTGGGGAAGAACGCGGTGATGGTCTTGGTGCGCGAGGAGAACCACCACACCCCGCCGGCGACCAGGGCCACCACGGCGATCAGCGCGATCACCTTGGGGACAGTCGGAGAAAGGAGTCGTCTCATCCCGGAATATTCCCTTCGCCCCACCCGGGGAACTCGTCCAGCAGGGTCGCCTCCGGGACACCGGGCATCGTGGGCTCGCGGACCAGCCCGGGCTCGGGCTGGACACGGTCGTCGATGAGCGGCATGAGGTCACGCACGAGCGTCTGCTGGTAGTGCCCAAGCGAGAGGTTGACCACGTACGCGTTGAACCACGGGCCGGAGGCGACCGCCTCGCCGAGCGCCGTGGAGTACGGCACGATCCGACGCAGGCCCAGGTCGATGTCCTCCCGGTTGCGGATGAGCAGGTCGGAGACCCGCTCGAGCTTGTCGAGCGCGGGTCCGAGCTGCGCCTCGTTGTCCTGGACGACGCCGGACAGCTGCTGGGCGAGCGTGTCGATGTTGGTCACCAGCTCGTTCAACGCCCGCTTGCGCAGGTCGAGCGCGGTGAACAGGGTGTTGCCGTCCACCATCAGCTGGTTGATCTGCTCGTTGCGGCGGCCCAGCACGTCCGTGGTCCCGGCCGCCTTGTCCAGCAGGTCCAACACCGCCTCGTCGCGCTTGTTGAGCGACTGCGACAGCCGGGTGATGCCTTCGATCGCGCCGGCGACCTCCGGTGAGGACTGCTCCATGGTCTCGGACAGCACGTCGAGAGCCTCCTGGACGGAGTCGGTGTCCATGGCCTCGACCGTGTCGCTGAGGTCCCCCAACGCAGAGGTCAGCGAGTACGGCACCGAGGTCCTGTCGAGCGGGATGGTGCGGTCGGCGAGCTCGCCGCGCCCGTCGGAGAACACGGCCAGGGCCCGGCGGCCGAGGATCGAGTCGGTCTTGATCTGGGCCGAGGTGTCGGTCCCCAGGTCGACCTTGGTGCTGATGTCGAAATGCACACGCACCTTGTCGCCGTCGAGCTGGATCTTGCGGACGCTGCCGACCTTCATCCCGGCCACCTGGACCTCGTCGCCGGTGTTGAGCCCGGCGGCGTCGGCCACGTAGGCGGTGGCCCCGTGCATGCCGTTGATGTACGGGACGCGGTCGTAGTTCAGCGAGACGGCCATGAGAACCACCACGCCCGCCACGCCCCACACGCCGATGGCCTTGGGATCGCGGTCGCGGAAGCGCAGCTGCCCCCGGGGTGGCTTGTTGTCCTTGTTCTTACTCATCGGGGAACGCACACCGTCCCGTCTTCTGCTCATACTGCGGCATGAACGAGCTCTTGCCCGTGACCGGGTTGGTGAACTCGACGATCACGCCACAGAGGTAGAACTGGAAAAAGCTGCCGTAGACGCCGAGGCGGCTCATCTTCTCGAAGTCGGACGGCAGCCGGTTGATGACGCCCTCGACGAACTCCTCGTCGTCGTTGATCAGCGTGGCCACGCGGTCGACCTGGGCGATGTCCTGCTTGAGGGAGGGCCGCACGTCCGACAGGAGGGTGGTCATATTGGCGCTCGAGTCGTTGAGCCTGGACACTGACTCGGCGAGCGGCTCCGAGTTGGTGGCCAGCCCGGAGACGAGCTGCTGCAGATCGTCGACGATGGAGTCCACGTTCTCCTGGTTCTCGGACACGGTCGTGAGCACGGACGTGAGGTTGGTGATCACGTCCCCGATGAGCTGGTCGCGGTCGGCGAGGGTCTGGGTGAGCGACGACGTCGCGGCCAGCAGGTCCTGGACGGTCCCGGCCTCCCCCTGGAACACCTTGACGATCGACTCCGAGAGCTGGTTGACCTGGGCCGGGTCGAGTGCCTTGAACAGCGGGCGGAAGCCGCCGAGCAGGGCGTCCAGGTCGAGTGCGGGGGCGGTCTGGTCCAGCGGGATGGTCCCGCCGGGCTCGAGCGGGGTCTGCAGGCCCTCGCCGCGCTTGAGCTCGAGGTAGCGGTCGCCGGTGAGGTTCTCGTACCGCACCACGGCCTCGGTGCTCTGGTGGACCACCTGGTTGCCGGCCACAGTGAACGACACGTTCGCGGTGTTGGCCTCCTCGAGGTCGATCCCGCGGACCTGCCCCACCTCGATACCGGCGATGCGAACCTTGTCCCCGGACTCCAGGCCCGAGACGTCGGCGAAGTGGGCGTTGTAGCGCTCGAAATCGCCCGAGCGGTATTCGCTGAACACCACGATCAGGCCCACCAGGACCAGGATCATGACCGTGGCGAAAATCCCGAGCTTGACGGTGGTCGCTTTCAGCTCGCGCGCGGCGGCGCGGGCGGCGCTCACGGGTTACCTCCGTCCATGCCGAGCATGAGCTGCAGCAGCGTCGGCGGCGCGGGGACGCCCGGCTGCGGCTCCGGCAGCGGGCCCATCAGCGGCTTGTCTCGGGAGGTGAACACGTTGGGCTGGCCCTCCATGACGTTGGTACCGGTGTCGGTGACCACGAACGGGGCGTGCGTCGCCGAGTCCGGGAACGGCAGCCCGTAGCAGTTGGGCCCGGTACTGGCGTTCACCTTGGGCAGGTCCTTGGGGTACTCGTACGCCTTGACGCCCTGCTGGAACCCGGCCCGGAACGCGAGTCCGGACTGGTTGGTCGCGCCGAACGCCTGCCCAGCGCCGGCGACCCCCTGGTTGAGCCCCACGATGAGGCAGGTGAGCATGGGCGAGTACTCGGCCAGCAGGCTGGTGGACGCACGCAGGTCGGCCAGCGTCTTTACCAGCTCGTCGCCGTTCTCCGCCAGCAGTCGCTTGCCTGTCTCACCGGTGCCGATCGCGGAGGCCAGAAGTGCCTCGAAGCGGGCCTGGTTGGCCAGGATGTTTGTGCTCACGTCGGTGCCCGAGTCGAGGACCCGCACGACGTCCGGCGTGACGTCCGCGTACAGGTGGGCCACGCGCGAGCCCTTGGACAGGTCCCGCTGCAGGGTCTCGATCTGCGGGTTGATCTCGTCCAGGTACTCGTTGAGTTCGGTGATGGTCTGGCCGATCTGGTCACCTCGCCCGTCGAGGCCGCCCGAGATCGCACCGAGGGTGGCGTTGAGCTTCTCGGGCTCGATCGCCGTGAGGGTGTCGGTCAGCTCCTCGAACATGGTGTTGACCTCGGTGGTGACGCTGGTGGTCTGCACCACGGTGCCCTTCTCGAGGTGGGTCGGGGCGGGGTCGGCCGGGGGCTCGAAGTCGACGGACTTGGCGCCGAAGATCGTGTTGGACCCGATGGTGACCGGGGAGTTGGAGGGGATAGCCTCGAGCGCGGCCGGGTCCACCTCGATCTCGAGGGTCGCCCCGTCGAACTCCTGCGTGATCCGGGTGACGTTGCCGATCTCCACGCCGCGGGAGCGGACCTTGGCGTCGGCCTCCATGACCAGTCCCGCGCGGTCGCTGCGCACCGTCAGCGGCACGCGGCTGTCGAATGCCCGGACGAACAACAGCAGTGACAGCGCAACCACCACGACGATGACGAGCGCCAGTCCCGCACCGGCGATCCGCCGGGGCGTCGTGTCGCTCCGACTCACCGTCCTCGCCATATCGTCTCTCCTATCCCGACAGATTGAAGTTGCCGTCCCCGCCGTAGATGGCGAGCGAGACGAGGAGGGTCACGGTGACGACGGCGATGAGCGACGTGCGGACGGCGTTACCGACCGCCGAGCCGACGCCCGCGGGGCCGCCCGCGGCGTTGTACCCGTAGTAGGTGTGGATGAGCATGATCGTGATGGCCATCGCGATGGCCTGGACGAAGGACCACAGGATGTCCGTCGGGATGAGGAACGTCGCGAAATAATGGTCGTAGACGCCGCCGGACTGCCCGTAGATGTTGACGGTGGCGAACCGGCTGGCGATGAACGAGGCGATCACCGCGAGCGAGTAGAGCGGCACCACGGCGATCATCCCGGCGACGATGCGGGTGGAGACCAGGTAGGTGATCGAGTCGATCGCCATGACCTCCAGCGCGTCGATCTCCTCCGACACGCGCATGGCGCCGAGCTGGGCCGTGGCCCCGGCGCCGATGGTGGCCGCCAGGCCGATCCCCGCGATCACCGGCGCCGCGATGCGGACGTTGATGAAGGCGGCGAAGAAGCCGGTGAGGGCCTCGACGCCGACGTCGGTGAGCGAGGAGAAGCCCTGGACGGCGATCACGCCGCCGGTGGCCAGGGTGAGGAAGGCGACGATGACGACGGTGCCGCCGATCATGGCCAGTGCCCCTGTCCCCATGGCGATCTCGGCGATGAGCCGGAGCGTCTCCTTGGGGTACTGGGTCAGCGCGCGCGGCGTCGCCACCAGCGCGCGCCAGAAGAACAGCGCGTGGTCGCCGAAATCGTCGAAGCTCTTGACCGCGGAGTTCCGGGCCCGTGACAGGCGCGGGAACCGGGCGGTCTCGATCACCGCCATGTCACGCCCCCAGGACCTTGACGCCGACAGCGGTGATGACGGTGTTGACCACGAACAGGCACATGAAGGCGAAGACGACGGTCTCGTTGACCGCGCTGCCGACCTCCTTCGGCCCGCCGCGGACGTAAAGCCCCTTGTAGCAGGCGACGAGCCCCGCCAGCAGCCCGAACACGCCGGCCTTGATCTGGGCGAGGATCAGCTCGCCGAGCCCGGTCAGCAGGGTGATGCCGTTGACGAACGCGCCCGGGTTGACCCCCTGCAGCAGCACGGAGAACAGGAATCCACCGAGGATGCCGATCGTGCACACCAGTCCGTTGAGCAACAGCGCGACGAACGTCGAGGCCGCCACTCGCGGCACGACGAGCCGCTTGACCGGGTCGATCCCCAGCACCTCCATCGCGTCGATCTCCTCGCGGATGGTGCGCGCGCCGAGGTCGGCACAGATGGCGGTCGCGCCCGCGCCCGCGACGATGAGAACGGTGACCATCGGCCCGACCTGGGTGACGGCACCCAGCGCGGCGCCGGCTCCCGACAGGTCGGCCGCGCCGATCTCACGCAGCAGGATGTTGAGGGTGAAGCTCACCAGGACCGTGAACGGGATGGCCACGAGCACGGTGGCCATGGTCGACACGCGAGCGATGAACCAGGACTGCTCGATGAACTCGCGGCCCTGACGGACGATCGAGGGGAAGGAGACGAACGTGTCGAGGGTCATGGCGAAGAACTCGCCGACGCCTTTGAGCGGAGCATCGAGGACTCTCGCCATTGGTGCCCCCCTCCCGTCTGTCTTCCCTGCGGACCACGCGACACCGGGTCACGAGAGCCGATCCGCTGAACAAGTGACCATTTCGGTGTGATCGCGGTTACACGATATCTAGAACGCGTTCTATCTGGCAAGGGCTTCCCCCCACCCCCGTCCGGAGGCCCCGCCTGCGGTGTCCGGGGAATCTAACACGGCAGGTGGGGCGCTCGAGTCGTCCCCGGTGCGGTCAACTCGCGACCACACCGGGGACGTCACACAGGACGGGGCCCGGGTCAGAGCCTCATGATCTCCGCGGCGGAGAAGGACTTCCCCTCCGGGCGGTCTGACCAGTGCCCGGAGACCACATCGGCGAACCCGCGGCGATCCCACACACCGCCGGCGGCGTCGAACCGCTTCTCGACCACGGGCGCCTCGACGAGGGCCACCATGCCGCCATATACCACGAACAGCTGGCCGTTGACCTGTGCCGCCGCCGGCGACGCCAGGTACGACACGAGGTCGGCGACACGATCCGGGGAGAGCGGGTCCGGCCCCTCGGACTCGTCCCACGCCTCGAATACACCCTCGGTCATGCCGGTGCGGCCGCGCGGAGCGATCGCGTTGGCCGTGCACCCGATGCGTTCGAGCACCCGGGCCGCGGACAGGGTCAGGGCCGTGATACCCGCCTTGGCCGCACCGTAGTTCGCCTGCCCGGGAGGGCCGAAGAGCCCGGCCTCGGACGAGGTGTTGACCAGTCGCCCGAAGACGGGCCCCTCCGCCTTCTTGCTCTCGGCCCGCCAGTGGGCGGCTGCGTTACGGGTCAGTAGGAAGTGCCCGCGCAGGTGCACCCTTATCACCGCGTCGAAATCCTCGTCCGACATGTTGAACAGCATCTTGTCGCGGGTGATGCCCGCGTTGTTCACCACGACGTGCAGCCCGCCCATCCCGAGCGCGGCCGCCACCATCGCGTCCGCGGTCTCCCGCTCGGAGACGTCGCCCACGACGAGCTCCGCCCTGGCGCCGGCGGCCTCGATGTCCGCGATCACCGAGTCCGTGGCCTCGGAGGACCGGACGTCGTTGATGACGACCGCCGCCGCGCCGGAACGGGCCAGCTCGACCGCCTCCGCGGCACCGAGACCGGAGCCCGACCCGGTCACGACGGCGACCCGCCCGTCCAGCGACAGATCGGCATCCAGGGACTGCTGCGTCATAGTGATGTCACTCCTTGATCTCGAGTGCCGCCATCGGGCACTTCTCCACTGCCTTGCGGGCCCGCTTCTCGAGCTCGGCGGGCACCTCGTCCACGACCACGCGGACGATCTCGTCGTCGTCGCCCAGCTCGAACACCTTGGGCGCCAGGCCGACACACACGGCCTGTCCTTCACAGCGGTCGGGATCGACTTCGATCCTCATGCCGTCCTCCTCGGTCGCACCCACGGCCACCATGGCCGCGAGATGGTTGGATACTATGTGAGTCACGCCACTAGAACGTGTTCCACTCACCGATGAGCTTAGGGCATATGGACATCACCTACACCACCGACCAGGAGCGTCTGCGCGGAGAGCTGCGCGAGTACTTCGCCGCGCTCATGACGCCTGAGCGGCGGGAGGCCTTCACCTCCACCACCGGCGAGTACGGACACGGCGACGCGTACCGCGAGATCGTGGCGGAGATGGGCCGCGACGGCTGGCTCACGCTCGGGTGGCCCGAGGAGTTCGGTGGGAAAAACCGGCCGATGATCGACCAGCTCATCTTCACCGACGAGGCCGCGATCGCCGGCGTGCCGGTCCCGTTCCTGACCATCAACTCCGTCGCGCCGACCATCATGGCGTTCGGCTCGGACGGGCAGAAGAACTACTTCCTGCCCCGGATCAGCCGCGGCGAACTGCACTTCGGTATCGGCTACTCCGAGCCCGACTCCGGAACCGACCTGGCCTCCCTCCGCACGCGCGCGGTGCGCGAGCCCGGCACCGGCGGGTTCGAGGGGCAGGATGTCTACCGGATCAACGGCCAGAAGATGTGGACGTCCCTGGTGGCCTACGCCGACTGGATCTGGCTGGCCGCGCGCACGGATCCGGACGCTCCGCGCCACAAGGGCATCTCGATGATCGTCGTACCCACCGATGCCGAGGGTTTCTCCTGGACCCCCGTGCACACGATGGCCGGCCCGGACACCAGCGCCACCTACTACCAGGACGTGGTCGTCCCCGCGAGCAACCTCGTGGGCCCCGAGCACGGCGGCTGGCCGCTCATGACCAACCAGCTCAACCACGAGCGCGTCGCCCTCACCTCCGCCGGGCCGCTTCAGGCCTCGCTGCGGCGGGTGGTGGCCTGGGCACGCACGACGCCCGGCGCGGACGTGGGTCTGCCGGGCGACGGTCCGGTGATCGAGATCGAATGGGTCCGCGCCCACCTGGCCCGCGTCCACGCGATGGCCGAGTACCTGGCGCTGCGCAACTGGGAGATCGTCTCCGCCGACACCGCCGCGCCCACGCGCATCGCCGCGTCGGCGACCAAGGTGTACGGGACGGAGACGGCCTGCGAGGCCTACCGCCTGCTCATGGAGGTGCTCGGATCGAGCGGTTATCAGCGCGCCCACTCCCCCACCGCCGCCCTGCACGGGCGCATCGAGCGGCTCCACCGCTCGGCGCTCATCCTCACCTTCGGCGGCGGCACCAACGAGGTCCAGCGCGACATCATCGCCACCGCCGGCCTGGGTCTGCCACCGGCGCCCCGGGTCTCCCCCGCTGCCACCGGCGCCGGACCCCGGAAGGAGCTCTGACATGGACTTCTCCGTCGACGACACGACCTCCGAACTCACCGCCCTCGTCCGCGACATGGGCGAGCGTCTGGTCACCGACGAGTCGCTGCGCGAGCTCGACGCCCGGTTCGGCCCCGGCACCGAATCCGGCGGAACCGACCGCGACACCGCCCGGTTCCACGCCCGCTACTGGGAGGAACTGGCCCGGGCCGGCGTCCCGGCCGCCCTCGCCCCGGAGTCGCTCGGCGGCGCCGGACTGGGGGTGATCGGCGAGGCCCTGGTCCTACGCGAGTTGGGCCGGGTCGTCGCCCCGGTCCCCCTGTCCCCCGCGATACGCGCGGCCCACCTGCTCGAGGCGGCCGGGCAGACCGACCGCGCCACCGCCGTGGCGGAGGGGCGCGAGATCGCCGCTGTCGCCGACGGATGGTCCGGCTCCGCACCGGAGGTGGACTGGGCGCCGATCGCCGATGTGATCGTCCGGCCTTCGGCCGACGGCCTACACGTGGCGGACGGCGCGGCGGTCACCGTGGAACGCACGGTCCCCGTCGACTACTCGTGCAGCGGGCTCGTCACCGATGACCCCGGTGACCCCACCGCGCTCGCCGCCGGGGCGCTCGAGTTCGATGCCCTGCGCCGCCGCGTCCACCTTGCCGCCCACCAGTGGGGCGTGATCGAGGCCGCGCTCGAGCGCACCGCCGCGTACGCGAGCACCCGCCACCAGTTCGGTCGCCCCATCGGCACGTTCCAGGCTGTCGCCGCCCGCCTGGCGGACGGGTCCATCGACGTCGACGCCGTCCGGTTGAGCACCCTGCGCGCCGCCTACGAACTCGACGCCTGTAGCGGCGACCCCGGCCCGACCGCACACGCGGCGGTGGCCTCCGCCCACTTCTGGGCCTGCGACGCCGGCCACCGCCTCGCCCACACCACCGTGCACGTCCACGGAGGCGTCGGGCTGGACCGCTCCGAGCCCGCCCACCGCTACTTCCTCGCCGCGAAGGCCGGCGAGTTCCGCCTCGGCGGCGCCACCCGGCAACTGCTCGACCTGGGCGACCTGCTGGCCACCGCGGGCGACCCCTGGGAGTACTCGGCGTGAGCGGCGCGGTGAAGACGATCGCGGAGGTCGCCGCCCAGCCGTTCACCTCCGTCGCCGACGCGGTGCACGCCCTGCGCGCCGTCGGCGACCGCGGAATCTGGTCCGAGGGTCGGCTCACGCCCTGGTCGGAGGCCGTCGGTGCGGTGGCCGTGCGGATCGCGGCGCTACGGGAACTGATGACCTCGTCGTCGCCGCCTTCGTCGTCGTCACCATCGTCGTCGTCACCGTCACGCCCGCACATCGGCCTCCTCCTGGCCGGCACGCCCGAGTACCTCCACCTGCTCGGCGCGGCGGCATGCTCGGAGCTCGTCGTGGCCGGGCTCAACCCCACGCGGCGCGGCGAGGCCCTGATCCGCGACGCGGCCCTCGCCGACTGCGCGCTCATCCTCACGGACACCGACAACGCCGCACTGCTGGACGGGCTCGACCCCGGCGTGCCCGTGGTCTCCGTCGACTCCCCCGAGTGGACCGCGCTGCTGGGCCGGCATGCCGGCGCGGCGCTCCCCGAGGTGGCGGACGTGCCAGCCGGCCCCGACGACCTCGTCGCGCTGGTGTTCACCTCGGGCACGAGCGGCGACCCCAAGGCCGTCCGGATCACGCAGAGCAAGATCTCCGTGCCCGGCCGCATGCTCGCCGAGAGGTTCGGGATCGGCGCGGACGACTGCGTGTACAGCGCGATGCCGCTGTTCCACTCCAACGCCGTGATGGTGGCGTGGCCGATCGCCCTGTACTCCGGATGCTCGATCGCCCTGCGGCGTCGCTTCTCCGCCTCCAACTGGCTCGACGACGTCCGGCGACACGGATGCACCTTCGCCAACTACGTCGGCGCACCACTGTCCTACATCCTGGCCACCCCCGAGCGCCCCGACGACGCCGACAACCCGATGCTCGTGGTCTACGGCAACGAGGCCCCGGCCGACGTGCGCCGCGAGTTCGCCCGGCGCTTCGGCGTCACCGTGGTGGACGGGTTCGGCTCCAGCGAGGGCGGCATCTCCGTCACCCGTACGCCCGGGACCCCCGACGCCGCGCTCGGCCCACTGCCGGACGGGGTGCGGATCGTCGACCCGGAGTCCGGCGACGAGTGCCCCCGCGCCCGCTTCGACGACGCCGGTGTCCTGCTCAACGCCGACGAGTCCGTGGGTGAGATGGTCGCCGACGGGCCGGGCCTGTTCTTCGGGTACTACGGCGACCCCGCCGCCGACGCCGAGAGGATGCGCGGCGGCCGGTTCCACTCCGGTGACCTCGCGTACGTCGACGACGACGGATGGGTCTACTTCGCGGGCCGGTCCGGTGGCTGGATGCGCGTGGACGGGGAGAACCTGGCGGCGGCACCGATCGAACGCGTACTGCGCCGTCACCCCGATGTGGCCGAGGTCGGCGTGTACGCCGTGCCGGCGGAGACGGTGCGCGGCCCGGCCGTGATCGGCGACGCCGTCGCCGCGGCCGTGGTGCCACGCGAGGGTGCAGACGCCTCGGCCCTGGCCGACGGATTCGGCGATTTCCTCGCCGCCCAACCCGACCTCGGGCCCAAACAGTGGCCGTCGCTGCTCCGGATGACCGCCGCGCTGCCACGGACGGCCAGCTTCAAGTTCCGGGCCCGCGACCTCAGCTCGCTGGGCGCCGAATCGGCCGGGGACAGGGTCTGGGTCCGCGCCGACGGCGGAGGGGCCTTCACCCCCGGGTGAGGTCGTCGGTAGGTTTGGCGTGTGGACCACGCCGTGAACCCCGACCTGCAGAATCCCGCCGGCGACGGCATCAATGACGATGCCGTCGCCGCCGACGACGACTTCGGCATCTCCGCGCCCGTCCCGCCCAAACCGCTGCTGCGGGGGTGGATCCACGCCGGCACCCTGCCCGTGGCGATCGCGCTGGGCGTCGTGCTCACCGTGCTCGCCGAGGGGACCGCGCTGACCTGGGCCTGCGCCGTGTTCCTGGCGACCTCGACCCTGCTGTTCGGGATCTCGGCCCTGTACCACCGGGTGAACTGGGGGCCACGCGCCGCGGCCCTGATGCGCCGTCTGGACCACTCCAACATCTTCCTGCTCATCGCCGGGACGTACACCCCCATGACGGTGGCGGCACTCGAGCCCCCGACCACACAGATCCTGTTGACGCTAGTGTGGTCCGGGGCTCTGCTGGGGATCCTGTTCCGCTTGTTCTGGCTGTCCGCGCCGCGTTGGCTGTACGTCATCCTCTACATCGGCCTGGGCTGGACCGCGGTGTGGTTCGCCGGCGACCTCATCACCGCCAACCTCGCCGCCGTCATCCTGGTGATGGTCGGTGGCGTCGCCTACACCGGCGGCGCGGTGGTCTACGGCCTCAAACGACCGGACCCGGCCCCCGGCGTCTTCGGCTTCCACGAGGTGTTCCACACGTGCACCGTGATCGCGTTCGCCTGCCACTGGGCCGCGATGCTGCTGTTCGTCCTGACCAGCTGACGACCTGCTGACGACCTGACGGCCGAGAATCCGCTATCCCGATTCCGGATCTGCTACCAGAATTGGGCTGGCGGATCCCGAATCGGAGTAGCGGATCTGGCCGATGACGGCGAGACGAGCCCGTCCGGTCAGGCCAGGGTCGCGCGCAGTCGCTCGACGGCGGCCTCGTACTCGGCGACGATCTGCGCCATCGTCTCGGCCACGGGCACCACGCCCTCGAGGGAGCCGATGATCTGCCCTGCCGGCATGGCCACGACCTCGGGATCCTGCGCCTCGGAGATCCGCTGGTGGGCCTCCGCGACGAGGATGTTCTGCAGCGGCATCGGCAGCGGGTCCGGCGCGTCGGCGGCGGCCCACGCCTCGGTCCACTTGCTCTTGAGCAGCCGCGCGGGCTTGCCCGAGTAGATGCGCGTGCGGACGGTGTCGCGGCTGGTCGCGGCCACGAGCGCCTTCTGCATGGCCTGCGACCCGCCGTCCTCGGCGTACTCGGCGGCCGTGAGCCAGCGCGATCCCATCCAGGCGCCCTGCGCGCCCATCCCGATCACGGACGCGACCTGGGTCCCGTCGCCGATACCACCGGCGGCCAGCACCGGGGCCCGGCCGTCGAGGGCCTTGACGATCTCGGGGACCAACACCATCGTCGCGACGTCGCCGGTGTGGCCACCGGCCTCGCCTCCCTGGGCGATCACGATGTCCACCCCGTTGTCGACGTGGGCCAGGGCGTGCTTGGTGGCGCCGGCGAGCGCGGCGACCTTCATCCCGTTCTCGTGGGCGAGGTCGATGATGTGCTTCGGCGGTGAGCCCAACGCGTTGGCGATGAGTACCGGCCGGTGCTTGAGCGACATCTCGACGTGCGACTGGGCGACCGAGTGGAGCCACCCGATGACGCCTGCGTTGTGCTCGGCGTCATCGCCGAGCGGTGGGACGCCGAGGTCGTCGAGGACACGGGAGACGAACGACTTGTGCTCCTCGGGGATCATCGCGGCGATGTCCTCCGGGCTCCCCTCGGTGGGGACCTTGTTGGGCATGACGATGTCCACACCGTAGGGCTTGCCGTCGGTGTTCTCGTCCATCCAGGTGAGCACCTCGTCGAGCTCCGCGGCGTCGTTGTACCGGACGCACCCGAGCACGCCCATGCCGCCGGCACGGGTCACGGCGGCCGCGACGGCCTTGGACGGGGTGAACGAGAAGACGGGGTACTCGATCCCGAACTCCTCCGTGAGGGAAGTGCGAATGCTCACTTGCTGATCTCCTGGCTGTCGTCTGCGGGGCGGGACGCGGCGATGTCCGCGGCCCACCGGTAGTCGGGCTTGCCCGCGGGGTTCCGCTTGACGGCGGGTTCGACCCACAGTGCGCGCGGGCACTTGTAGCGGGCGATCTCCATGCGGGCGCAGGCGTTGAGTTCCTCGATCGGCGGGCACGTGCCGTCGCGGGTCTGGAGGACGGCGGCGACCTGCTGGCCCATCCGCTCGTGCGGGACACCGATCACCAGCGCGTCGTACACGTCCGGGTGGGTCTTGAGCGCGGCCTCGACCTCTTCGGGGTGGACCTTCTCGCCGCCGGTGTTGATGGACACCGAGCCGCGGCCGAGCATGGTGACGGTGCCGTCTTCCTCGACGCGGGCGTCGTCGCCGGGGATCGCGTAGCGCTTGCCGTTATAGGTACGGAAGGTCTCGGCGGTCTTGGCCTCGTCCTTGTAGTAGCCCAGCGGGATGTGACCGGTCCGGGCCACCTTGCCGATGACCGGCGATCCGGGCTGGACCTCGTTGCCGTCGTCGTCGAGCACGGTGGTCTCGCCGTCGATCTTCACGCGCGGACCGCCGGTGTGGGTCTTGCCCTTCTCTGCCAGGGCGATGCCCGAGAAGTCCGTCTCGGAGGAGCCGATGGAGTCCGAGATCATCGCGTTGGGGAAGGCCTCGATGAACTGGTCCTTGACCGAGGGCGAAAAGAGGGCGGCCGAGGACCCGATGTAGAAGAGCGACGAGGGGTCGTACTTCTCCGCGTCCCAGGCCTCGATCATCGGTCGCGCCATCGCGTCACCGGTGATGAACATCAGGTTGATCTTGCGGTCGGTGACCGTTTGCCAGACCGTCTCCGCGTCGAATTCCGGGATGAGCACACTCGTGTGACCAGCGAACAGTGCCATGAGGATCGCCCACTGGGCTCCGCCGTGGATGAGCGGCGGTAGCGCGGCCCGGACCAGCACCCCGCTGTCGGCGGCCTTGTTCGCCAGCTCCCATTCGTCGGCGACCCGCTCCCCCGTGAGGAAGTCGATGCCACCGCCCAGGACCATGAACACGTCCTCCTGGCGCCACATGACGCCCTTGGGTGAACCCGTGGTGCCACCCGTGTAGAGCATGTAGATGTCGTCGTTCGAGCGCTCGCCGAAGTCCCGCTCCGGGGACTGCGCCGCCAGGGCGTCCTCGTAGTGCGCCACGGAGACGCTTTCGGGGACCACCGGGTCCGGTCCGTCGGTCCCGTCCTCGAACACCAGGCAGTGCCGGACCCCCGGGGTCCTGGGCAGTGCCTCGGCCAGGGTCTGCGAGTACCGCCGCTCGTGGATCACCGCGACGGCGTCGGAGTTGTCCAGGAGATACTCGAGCTCGGCAGGGACGTAGCGGAAATTCACGTTGACCATGACCGCGCGGATCTTGAAGATCGCCACCATGGCCTCGACGGCCTCGATGGTGTTGCGGCTGTACACCGCGACCTTGTCGTCGGGCCCCACCCCCACCGACTGCAGGTGGTGGGCGAGTCGGTTGGCACGGTCCTCGAGCTCCCGGAAGCTGAGCTCGCGATCACCCTGCACGAGCACGAGCCGGTCGGGGACGCGGTCCACGCTGTGTTCTACGAGATCTCCGATGGTGTACGCCATGCCCCCAAACTAGAACGTGTTACCTTCCCGTGGTGTGGGTTACATCGAACCCGGCATAAAGAAATCCTCCAGGAGATAGAAGATGACCAGCGCCGCAACCCCCGAGGACCAGCACCTGCTCACCGAGCGGCGGGGGCACGTCCTGATCGTCACCATGAATCGTCCCGAGGCCAGGAACGCCCTGTCGGGCCCGATGATGCGGGGTATGGAAGCCGCCTGGGATCTGGTGGACACCGACCCCGACATCCGGGCGTGCATCCTCACCGGCGCCGGCGGGTTCTTCTGCGCGGGCGCCGACCTCAAGGCCATGAACTCCGACGCCCCCGGGGACAAGTTCGCCGGCGGCGGCTGGGACCTCACGAAGCTCCCGGCCCTGCTCAAGGGCCGTCGACTGAGCAAGCCGCTCATCGCCGCGGTCGAGGGTCCGGCCATCGCGGGCGGCACGGAGATCCTGCAGGGCACCGACATCCGGGTGGCCGGACGCTCGGCGAAGTTCGGCGTCTCGGAGGCCCGCTGGGGCCTGTACCCGCTGGGCGGCTCGGCCGTGCGACTGGTGCGCCAGATCCCGTACACGGTTGCGATGGAGGTCCTGACCACCGGACGCCCCCTCACCGCGGAGGAGGCCGAGCGCTTCGGGCTGATCGGCCACGTGGTGGAGGACGGCGCGGCCCTGGACAAGGCCCTCGAGATCGCCGAGCTCATCGCCGCCAACGGCCCGATCGCGGTCCAGGGGATCATCGAGACGATCCGTCGCACCGAGGGCATGCACGAGGAGGAGGCCTTCAAGGTCGACGCCGAGGTGGGTGGCCGGGTGTTCGCGTCCAAGGACGCCAAGGAGGGCCCCCGCGCCTTCGCGGAGAAGCGCAAGGCGGAGTTCCGCGGGGAGTGACCGCGCGCCCGGACTAGAGCTTGAGGCGCGTCCGCGCGCGCATCGCCCCGAGGTAGATCGACGCCATCCGCTTCTTGCCCTTGATATACGGCGGGGCCACGAATTCGGAGACGTTGGTGTTGAACGAGTGCAGCGCCACGGCCCGCTCGTGCGTGAAGGTCCGGAAGCCGTAGTGACCGTGGTAGCCGCCCATCCCCGAGTTGCCGACGCCGCCGAACGGGATCGCCGACGAGACCATCCCGATCCCGAAGTCATTGCCGTAGATGTTGCCTGAGCGGGTGCGGTCGGCGACGGTCTCGAAGCGCTCGTTCTTGTCCCCGTACCAGTACAGGACGAGCGGGCTGGGACGGGCGGTGATGTAGCGGATCGCCTCGTCGACGCTCTTGTAGCCGAAGACCGTCAGGACGGGGCCGAACACCTCGTCGTCGTCGATCTCCATCTCCGGGGTGACCCCGGTGAGCAAGGTCGGCGCGATCTTGCGCGTCACCGCGTCCGGCAGCCGCTCCCCCGCCGGCGTCGCGTCGCGCTTGACGGCGCCCTTGGCCACGGCGTCGTCGACGAGCCCGACGATCCGCTCATAGTTCGAGGTGTTGATGACGGCCGTGTACTCGGGGTTGCCGACGATCGCGGGCAGGCTGGTGCGCCACTGGTCGAGCACGATGTCGCAGAACGCGTCGACCCGGTCCTCGGGGACAAACACGTAGTCGGGGCACATGCACACCTGGCCACCGTTGACCAGACGGGAGGCGGCGACACTGCGGGCGGCGCGCTCGATGTCCGCGCTGGAGTCCACCACCACGGGGTTCTTGCCGCCGAGCTCAAGCGTGACGGGCGTGAGGTTCTCCGCGGCGTCCTTGGCCACCGACTTTCCGACGGCCGGCGAGCCGGTGAAGAACAGGTGGTCGAACGGCAGGACGGAGAAATCTGAGCCGCGGCCGTGCTCGGGCCCGATCACGGCCAACTCGTCCACGGCAAAGTAGTCGGGCGCGCGCCGGGCGAGCACCTCGGTGGTGTTCGCGGTGACCGACGACGGCCGCAGCATCACGCGGTTGCCGGCGCCGAGCGCGGAGCCGGCCGGACGATCGTGAGGTACAGCGGGAAGTTCCAGGGGCCCATGATCCCCACGACTCCCTTGGGGTCGTGCCGGACCTGCTGGTGGAACCCGACCCGGTCCAGGACGCGGGAGATCCGGGTGGGCTTCATCCACTTCTTGAGGTGGGAGCGCTGGTGGTCCAGGTCCGGGATCGACGACGCGATATCCGTCAGCGTGGACAGGGTCTCGGGGCGGGAGCCGTAGTCCTCGCGCATCGCCTCGGTGAGCTCGGCGGCGTTGTCCAAGACGAGTCGCTTGAGCCGGGTGATGCGGTCGCGGCGAACCTTGGCGCTGGGCTGCGGGTCCGCGAGGAACGCCTGCTGCTGACGCTCGAGAATCTGATCGAGCGTGAGCTCGCGGGCGGTGGGGGTGGTGATGACCATGCGTCCAGGATAGAACGTGTTCTCATCTGATGCGAGGTCGATGACCGAATGGTGTCGGTGGCGGGTGCCTCCGCGGCAGCGAGGCCCGGCGCGTGTGTGCGCCGGGCCCCGCTGCCCCATCGTCAGTCGATCGCGCAGGTCGCCGCGTCGACGGTGCGGGTGCGTCCGTCGACGGTGACGGTGAGTCGGCCCGCTGCGCTGGGGATCCTGGTGGCGCCGGGCAGGTCGGCGGTGCACACCTGCGTCCCGCCTGAGGTGCTCACAACCAGCTGGGGTTGCCCGTCGACCTCGTCGAGTCGGGCGAAGTTCGTTCCCACCCTGACTAGAATGCGACTCGAAGCACAATGCCGTCGAGGTCAGTTCACATGGTCGGCGTAAAGGTAAACGTTGTCCTCATAGTCACCGATGCCATTAATATATTCCAAGTCTCCACCGCAGGTCACAACCGCTAATCTTCGTGGCCCCTCCGGCCCGTCCAGCACACTCTCTTCGACGCCGTCCGCCTTCGGGCGCTCGACCACGTTCGTCACGCGCCACGTTGTGACGGCCCCCTGTTCATCGGAGGTGTGCACAAACTCTCCGGGGCGGATACGCGCCAAGTTGAACAACGCACCGTTGCCCTGGCCGCTCATATTCACGTGTCCGGCGATCAGCACAGTGCCACTATCAGATTCCAATCTTGCACCATCGACCCACTTTCCAACCTGGGTCACATCCAACGGGGGCGTGAGAACCCCGTTCAGCACCGTTGCGTTCAGAATGGGGGCCGTCACACCCAGCGGCCCCAGCGACAGCGTCTCGGGAGGCAACATTGGCGGTGCAGGCTGATCGCCATTTGCGAGCGGCGCACTATCGACGGTGCCTTGCGCAGACGGGCGGGGAGGGTTGGGGTCAATCACGGGAGATGCCGGCTCGTCTGTAAAGAACAACATCGCGCCCACGGAGAGCATCGCCACCGCCAGCAGAAGTCCGAGGACGCCCGAACCGCGCCGCCATCCGCTCTCGCCACCGCGTTTCACGCGAGATCGCTCAACCATCTTCGTCCTCCCGAGTTCTGCCTACCACGGTAGCCACAGCGAAACGCCCGTTGTTGGGGGAAATTCCCCAACAACGGGCGTCGCGCCTGCTTCACATCACTGCACTTAGCGCACCCGGCGGATGGCCAGCACAGCGCCAGCGCCACCGAGAGCAAGCAGCAGTGCTGCTAGACCAATCGCGGGCGGCGAGGTAAAGACAGTAGAGGCTCCACCACCGTCGATCGCGTGCGGACGCTCACCCGAAGCGCCTCCCGACGTGCCGGGAGCCGCAGGGTTAACGGAGGCACCGGGGGCCTCCCGCTGACCGGGGCTACTCGGGACATCCGGGACACCAGGGACATCCGGGGCGCCCGGAGCGTCAGGAACATCCGGATTGCTCGGATTCAGTGAACCCAACGAACCGAGATCCGTCGAACCCGAATTGCTCGAATCAAGCGACCCCAGG
>NZ_BCSL01000041.1:0-28639 GCF_001570845.1 Dietzia papillomatosis NBRC 105045
TGCTGGTCGGAGGCGGGCTCGACCAGCTCGAGCAGCACGCCGCCCGCGTCCTTCGGGTGCACGAAGTTGATGCGGGAATCGGCCGTGCCCCGCTTGGGCGCGGGGTACAGGACCCGGACGCCGCGGCCGGTGAGGTGCTCGGTGATCGCGTCGATGTCGGTGACACGGACCGCCATCTGCTGGATACCGGGCCCGTTGCGGTCGATGAACTTGGCGATCGTCGAGGTCTCGTCGAGCGGTGCCAGGACCTGGAGGAGGGCGCTGCCCTCGGGGCGACCGGGCGATCCGAGCATCGCCTCGCGCACGCCCTGCTCCTCGTTGACCTCCTCGTGGAGGTTCTCCATGCCCAGGTTGTCGCGGTACCAGGCCACCGCGGCGTCGAAGTCGGGCACCGCCACGCCGACGTGGTCGATCGCCACGACGAGCTCGGAGGGCAGCAGGGGTTGGCCGGTTGGGGTAGTGGTCATACCTGCCACGTTATCCGTTCCCCCTTCCCGGTAGTTTGGCCAGTACAGTCGTTTCCCCTCGATCGGAAGGTGTCCCATGACCGCCGACCCCACCCGCACCGTCATCGTCTCCGGTGCCCGTACCCCGTTCGGCCGCCTGCAGGGAGGCCTGTCCTCCCTGTCCGCTCCCGAGCTGGGCGGCATCGCGATCCGCGCCGCCCTCGAGCGCGGGAACGTCCCCGCCGAGGCCGTCGACCAGGTGATCATGGGTCAGGTTCTGTCCGCCGGTAACGGTCAGATGCCCGCGCGGCAGGCGTCGCTCGCGGCCGGTATCCCCAAGCGCGTCGACGCGCTGAACATCAACAAGATGTGCTTGTCCGGGCTCACCGCCATCGCGCTCGCCGACCAGGCGATCCGCTCGGGCCACTCCGAGGTCGTCGTCGCGGGCGGCCAGGAGTCCATGTCGCAGGCCCCGCACCTGCTGCCCAAGAGCCGGGCCGGCTACAAGTACGGCTCGATCGAGGTCCTGGACCACATGGCCTTCGACGGCCTGCACGACGTGCCGACGGACCAGCCGATGGGCGCGCTCACCGAGGCCCGCAACGTCGAGCGCGAGATCACCCGTGAGCACCAGGACGAGTTCGCCGCGATCTCCCACCAGCGCGCGGCCGCCGCCGCCGCGGAGGGCCGGTTCGCCGACGAGATCGTGCCGGTCACGGTCAAGGGCCGCAAGGGCGAGACCGTGGTGGACACCGACGAGGGGGTGCGCCCCGACTCAACGCCCGAGTCGATGGCCAAGCTCAAGCCTGCCTTCTCCAAGGACGGCACCATCACGGCCGGATCGTCGTCGCAGATCTCCGATGGTGCCTCCGCGGTGATCGTCACCAGCGCCGCGCGCGCCGAGGCCGAGGGCTGGACCGTCCTGGCCGAGATCGTCGGGTACGGGACGGTCGCCGGCCCGGACTCGACGCTTCAGCACCAGCCCGCCGACGCGGTGCTGGACGCCTGCAGGCGTGCGGACATCGATGTCAAGGACATCGACCTGTTCGAGTTCAACGAGGCCTTCGCCTCCGTCGGGCTGCACTCGACCCGGATGCTCGAGCTCAGCTCGGACCAGGTCAACGTCAACGGCGGGGCCATCTCCATCGGCCACCCGATCGGTGTGTCCGGTAACCGCGTCGTCCTCACGCTGGCGCTCGAGCTCGCCCGGCGGGGCGGCGGACTCGGCGCGGCCGCGCTCTGTGGCGGCGGCGGCCAGGGTGACGCCCTGCTCATCCGGGTGCCCGCGGCCGGCTGACACCCCCGTCCGGGCATCGTGGAAGGATCGGAGACGTGACGAGACCAGGTAACCGACCCCCGTCCGCCGCCGAGCAGAAGCTCGCGGCGTCGCTCGCCGGCGCCGTCGATCTCTCCGGCCTGAAGAAGCGAGCCGAGACCCGCCGGGACGCGGCCGCCCCCGGTCGCGCCCCGGGTCAGGGCGGTCCGCCGCAGGACGGGGGGTCGCGGGTGCGGGTGGAGGTGGACGAGGCCTCCTTCGAGCAGGAGGTCCTCGTCCGCTCCGCCCAGGTGCCGGTGATACTCGAACTCGTGTCGCAGCGGGCGCCGACCGCGCTGACGGCGACGCTGGCGGCCCTGGCCGAGGAGGCCGGGGGCCAGTGGGTGCACGCGACGGTCGACGTCGACGTGGCTCCGGGCATCGCGCAGGCCCTCCAGGCGCGCGCGGTGCCGACGGTCTACGCCGTCGCGGCCGGGCGGCCGCTCGCGGACTTCGAGGGCGAGCAGCCCGAGGACGCCCTCCGCCAGTGGCTCGCGGCCGTGCTCCGCGCGACCGAAGGCAAGCTGAGCGGGCCGGCCCCGGAGACCGGGGAGACCGAGCCGGACGAGGCGTCGGATCCCGAGCGGGACGCCGCGGAGGAGGCGTTGGCAGAGGGGGATCTCGCGGCCGCCGAGGAGCGCTTCACCGCGCTCGTGGACGCGCGCCCGGGCGATCACACGCTCGTCGAGGCGCTGCGGTACGTCCGGGCGGCGCGGCGCGTGTCGGAGGACGCGGACGCGGGCGAGGGTGCGGTGCCCGAGGCGCTGCGGGCCGCGGACGCGGCGCTTGTGGCCGGCGAGTACGAGACCGCCTTCTCCGGGTTGGTCGGCGCCGTCCGCGTCACCACCGGCGACGACCGTGCCGCCCTGCGTGCGAGGCTGCTCGAGCTCCTCGACGCGCTGCCGGCGGATGATCCGCGGGTGCTGGCCGCGCGCCGCGACCTGGCGAGCGCCCTGTACTGACGCATCACCGGTGGCCCCGCGTCGGGCCGCCGGTGCCCCGCGTCGAGCCGTCGGCGGGCCCCTGCCCGGGGCCGCCGACGGCTCTCCGCTATCCGGTGGGGGTGTGGCGGAACCACACGGTCGCGCGGGAGCCGACCGTGATCGCGGCGGAGTAGGGCCGCCCGTGGTGGGAGATCTGCTCGGCGTGGACGCCGCCGTAGTTGCCGGCGCCGGACCCCTCGTAGGCCTCGGCATCCGTGTTGAGGATCTCCTCCCAGTACCCGCCCTCGGGGAGGCCGATGCGGTAGTCGCCGAGAGGCGCGCCGGAGAAGTTCACGACACACGCGATGGTGCTGCCGTCGTGGTCGGTCCGCAGGAACGACAGCGTGTTGTGCTCGGAGTCGTTGGCGTCGATCCACGAGAAGCCCGAGGGGTCGTCGTCGAGCGCCCACAGACCGGGGTTCTCGGCGTAGCGGGCGTTGAGGTCGCGCACGCAGTCGCGGATGCCGCGGTGGTACTCGCCCTCCCAGCCCTCGAGGTCGTCCCACGCGACCCCGCGCTCGGCGTTCCACTCGGTGGTCTGGCCGAATTCCAGTCCCTGGAAGAGGAGCTTCTTACCGGGGTGGGCCCACATGTAGGCGTAGAGGCTGCGGATCCCGGCGGCGCGGTCCCACGAGGAGCCGGGCATGCGCTCCCACATGGAGCCCTTCCCGTGGACGACCTCGTCGTGGCTGAGGGGGAGGACGAAGCGCTCGCTCCAGGCGTACATGAGCGAGAAGGTGATCTCGCCGTGGTGGTAGCCGCGGTAGATCGGGTCCAGGCCCACGTACTGGAGGGTGTCGTTCATCCAACCCATGTTCCACTTCATGGAGAAGCCGAGGCCGCCGGTGTAGGTGGGGGCGGTGACGCCGCCCCACGAGGTGGACTCCTCGGCGACGGTGAGGACGCCGGGGTGCTTGCGGTGGACGGTGGCGTTGACCTCCTGGAGGAACGAGATGGCCTCGAGGTTCTCGCGGCCGCCGTGGATGTTGGGCGTCCACTGTCCCTCGTCGCGGGAGTAGTCGAGGTAGAGCATCGAGGCGACGGCGTCCACACGGAGGCCGTCGACGTGGAACTCGTCGGCCCAGTACAGGGCGTTGGCGACGAGGAAGTTGCGGACCTCGCGCCGGCCGAAGTCGAACACGTAGGTGCCCCAGTCGGGCTGTTCGCCGCGCCGGGGGTCGCCGTGCTCGTACAGCGGGGTGCCGTCGAACCGGCCGAGGGACCACTCGTCCTTGGGGAAGTGCGCGGGGACCCAGTCCACCAGGACGCCGATGCCGAGTGAGTGCAGGTGGTCGATCACGTAGCGCAGGTCGTCCGGGGAGCCGAACCGGCTGGTGGGGGCGAAGTAGCCGGAGACCTGGTAGCCCCACGAGCCGCCGAACGGGTGCTCGGCGACGGGCATCAGTTCGACGTGGGTGAACCCGGTGGAGAGGACGTGCTCGGCGAGTTGGTGCGCGAACTCGCGGTAGTCGAGTCCGGGCCGCCAGGAGCCGACGTGGACCTCGAGGATGGTCATGGGGGAGCGCGAGTGGTCGCGGGTCGCGCGGGCGGCGATCCACTCGTCGTCGTTCCACTCGTAGGCGGAGGTGAACACCTTCGACGCGGTGGCGGGGGGCACCTCGGTCGCGACGGCCATGGGGTCGGCGTGGTCGACGGTCCGCCCGTCGGCACCCCGGACGCGGTACTTGTAGACGGCGCCGTCGCCGACGTCGGGGACGAACAGTTCCCACACGCCGGAGGAGCCGATCGAGCGCATGGGCAGCGCCACGGGGTTCCAGCCGCAGAAGTCGCCGACCACGCTGACGCCGCGGGCGTTGGGCGCCCACACGGCGAAGGACGTCCCGGTGACCGGCCCGCCGGGGGAGTCGTAGGTGCGGACGTGCGCACCGAGCACGTCCCAGAGGCGCTCGTGGCGTCCCTCACCGATGAGGTGCAGGTCGACCTCGCCCAGGGTCGGCAGGAACCGGTAGCCGTCGGCGACGGTGCGGGTGTGGCCGTCCGCGTAGGCGACGCGGTAGCGGTAGTCGGGCACTTCGGCCTCGGGCAGCGCGGCCTGGAACAGGCCGTCGGAGACGGGCTCCATCGGGACCGTCCGGTCACCGAAGTCGATCTCGACGGACACCGCACCCGGCTGCATGGTGCGCACGACGGAACCGTCTCCGTCGCGGTGCGTCCCGTACACCGAGTGGGGATCGTGGTGGGTGCCCGCGCGCAGCCGACCGAGCACCTCGTCGGTGAGAGGCGTGGGATGCGGGGCGGCGGCCGGAGCGGGGCTCGCGGCCGGCCCGGGTGTCGCGGGTGCCGCCGGGGATGACGGCGACGACGACGAGGTCTTCTCCGGCCGGCGCCGGGCGGTCGCGGGGTCCTGCTTCTTGTGCTTTCCCATGGTCGTTCGCCTCAATCCACGGTGTGCGTTCGGTAGGACAGTTCGACCCTACGTGCTTCGGAGCAGGGTGGGATCGAGACGATGTGCGCGACCGCGGACCACGGCTCGAGCCGGATGTAATTGCTCGACCCCCAGTGGAACTCGGTGCCCGACACCTCGTCGCGGACGCTGAACCGGGCGTCGTCGTCGTAGCCGAGCGCCGCCATGTCCAGGTGCAGGGTGCCCTCCTGCGCGCCGAGGGAGTCCAGGGTGACCACGGTCAGGACGGTGTCGCCGGTGGCGGGATCGATCTTGGAGTAGGCGAGGATCTGGTCGTTGTCGACGTCGTGGAAGTGCAGGGTCCGCAGCTGCTGGAGCGCGGGGTGCTCGCGCCGGATCCGGTTGAGCGCGCGCAGCCAGGGCGCCAGCGACTGTCCGGCGGCCTCGGCGGCCGCGAAGTCGCGGGGCCGCAGTTCGTACTTCTCCGAGTCGAGGTATTCCTCGCTGCCCTCGGCGACCGGCTGCCACTCGTAGAGTTCGTAGCCCGAGTACACGCCCCAGGCGGGCGAGAGGGTCGCGGCGAGGGCGGCGCGGATCGCGAACATCGCCGGGCCGCCGCGCTGGAGCGACTCGTGCAGGATGTCCGGGGTGTTGGTGAACATGTTGGGCCGCGCCTCGTCGACGTGGGCCAGCAGCTGCTCGCAGAACTCGACCAGATCGGCCTTGCTGGTCTTCCACGTGAAGTACGTGTAGGACTGCGAGAACCCCCGCTTGGCGAGCCCGAACAGCCGGGCCGGTCGGGTGAACGCCTCGGCGAGGAACAACACGTCGGGCTCGGTGCGCTTGACCTCGCTGATGAGCCGGTTCCAGAAGTCGGCGGGCTTGGTGTGCGGGTTGTCCACACGGAAGATCCGCACGCCCAGTGAAGTCCAGTGCCTGACCACGCGCAGCACCTCGGCGTAGATGCCCTCGGGGTCGTTGTCGAAGTTGATCGGGTAGATGTCCTGGTACTTCTTGGGCGGGTTCTCGGCGTAGGCGATGTGTCCGTCGGGCAGGACGGTGAACCACTCCGGGTGCTCGGCGGCCCACGGGTGGTCGGGCGCGCACTGCAGCGCGAGATCGAGGGCCACCTCGACGCCGCGTTCGCCCGCGTACTCGACGAGACGCCGGAAATCCTCGGTCGTACCGAGGTCGGGGTGCACGGCGTCGTGGCCGCCGTCCCGTGAACCGATGGCCCACGGGGACCCCACGTCGTCCGGGTCGGGGGTCAGTGTGTTGTTGCGACCCTTGCGGTTGATCTCCCCGATGGGGTGGATGGGCGGCAGGTACACCACGTCGAACCCGAGGTCGACCGCGTGGTCGACGTACGCCCGCGAGGTGGCGAACGTGCCGTGGACGGGTCTGCCCTCGGCGTCCCAGCCGCCGGTGGATCGGGGGAAGAACTCGTACCAGGAGCTGAACTGAGCCTCGCGGCGATCGACCCACACCCGGTGGGTCTGCCCCACGGTGACCAGTTCGCGCACCGGGTCGGTGGCGAGCGCCGCGGCGACCTCCGCCGACAGGGCGCGCTCCGTGCGGGTGGCCGCGTCTCCGTCACCGCGCAGCGCGTCGGCGGCCCCCGAGAGGAGGGCGGCGCGGTCGGTCTCCCCCGCGGTGGTGGCCCGGGCGACCGCGAGGTCGAGCACGCGTGCGCCCACCTCGAACTCGTTGCCCAGCACGTCGGCGTCCTGACCCGCGTCCATCTTCTTGATGATGCCGCTGCGCCAGGTGGCGAAGGGGTCGGACCAGGCCTCCACGCGGAACGACCACATGCCGGGCACGTCGGTGGGCAACAGGGCGTGCACGGTGTCGGGTTCGGTACCGGGCGCCATCGTGGTGCGCGAGGAGAGGCCGCCGGGTCGGCGTACCACGAGGCTGGCGGACAGGGCGTCGTGCCCCTCCCGCCAGACGACGGCCGAGATCGGCAGTATCTCGCCGACCACCGATTTCGACGGGAACCTCCCGCAGGAGACGAGGGGACGGACCTCGTCGATGGCAAGACGGTCGTTCACGTCGGTGCTCCTTCCGGCTGCGGGTCGGCGCCGCGAAGTGGCGACGTCCGTCACCGTCGACGCTAGCGAAGTCGGGCCGATCCTTCAGGGCCGTCATCTCCGGTTAACCCGCGCGAGTCGTGTTCCTCCGCACCCGGGGCCGCGATAACCGGTTAGATGGGCGTCGTGAGCACCGCCATCGACATCGACCCCGACCTCGTCCTCGACCTGCGTGACGTCTCGCTCCGGCGGGACGGCAAGCCCCTCGTGGGGCCACTGACCTGGCAGGTCGAACTCGACGAGAGGTGGGTGGTGCTCGGCCCCAACGGTGCGGGTAAGACCTCGCTCCTGAGGATCGCCTCGGCGTTGGAGTACCCGAGCACCGGCACAGCCGTCATCCTCGGTGAGCAGCTCGGTCGGACGGAGGTGACCGAGCTGCGCAGCCGGGTCGGCCTGTCGTCGGTCGCCGTCGCGGGCCGGATCCCCGGCGACGAGGTGGTGAGCGACCTCGTCATCTCCGCCGGGTACTCGGTCCTGGGCCGCTGGCGGGAGAGGTACGACGAGCAGGACTTCGACCGCGCCGCCGACACCCTGGAGTCGATCGGCGCCGAACATCTCGCGGACCGGACGTGGGGCACACTCTCGGAGGGCGAGCGCAAGCGCGTGCTCATCGCGCGCGCCATGATGACCGACCCCGAACTGCTACTGCTCGACGAGCCGGGCGCCGGGCTGGATCTCGGCGGCCGCGAGGACCTCGTCGCCCGGCTCGGGGACATGGCCATGGACCCGGACGCCCCCGCGACGGTCCTGGTGACCCACCACGTCGAGGAGATCCCCCCGGGATTCACCCACGCCATGCTGCTGGCGGAGGGTGAAGTGACCGCCATGGGGCTCATCGACGACGTGATCACCTCCGGGAACCTCAGCCGGGCCTTCGCGCAGTCGATCACGGTCGACGCGATCGACGGCCGCTACTTCGCCCGCCGTGCCCGCCGATCGGGCCGGCACCGACGGGCGTGACCGGCGTGGCGGGCGCGAATGGCGGCGGCGGGGACACCCACGCGGGATACGCGCCGGACTCCGTCCCGATCCGTGAGGCGGCGACGGTCGCGCTGATCCGCGACGCCCGGGTCGGCGGGGGAGTCGAGGTGTTCCTGCAGCACCGCGTGTCGACGATGCAGTTCGCGGCGGGCATGTCGGTGTTCCCCGGCGGCGGGGTGGAGCCGCGCGACTACCACGGCACGCGGTCCTGGCGGGGGCCCGCGCCGCGGTGGTGGGCCGAGCGGTTCGGCATCGACGAGGGCCGCGCCGCCGCGGCGGTGCGAGGGGTCGCGCGCGAGCTGTTCGAGGAGACCGGCGTCCTGCTCGCCGAGCCGGCGGAACCCACCCCGCGCCCGACCACGCCCGCGGCCGTGCCCCCGGCGTCGCCCGGCGTCGCCGAGCGGCGCGCGCTCGACGCGGGGCACGGGGACCTCGACTCGCTCCTGGCCGCCCACGACCTGGTGCTGTCCGCGCACCTGCTGCGGCCGTGGGACCGCTGGACGACCCCGATCGGTCCGCAGCGGCGCTACGACACACTGTTCTTCGTGGCCGCACTGCCGGAGGGGACGGAACCGGACGGCGGGACGAGCGAAGCACGGGCCGCCGAGTGGATCCGCGCCGACGACGCGGCCCAGGCCGGCATCCTCGGCCACCTGGGGATGCTCCGGCCGACCCTCGACGTGCTGTCCGACCTCGCGGGAGCCGCGGACGTCGCCGAGGTGCTGGCCACCGAACGGGCCATCGCGCCCGGCGGGAACTAACCTTGCGGCGGTGACCCCCGAGGACCTCGACTTCCTGCGCACCGACGCCGGCCGCGACCTGATCGAGCTCGCCGCCGGGCTCGACTGGTCGCGGGCCCACGTCGTGTCCTCGACGGCGACCGTGCGCCGCGCGGACGCCGAGCACGCGGCCGCGGCGATCGACGTCGTCACCGCCCGTGCCCGCGCGCACGGCCGGATCCGCGGGGCGGGGGCGATGCTTCTCACCGACGAGGCGGTGCAGCAGGCCACGGCCTGGCCCGTCGCCGCCCTCCGCGCCGAACGCCTGGCGGGCCGGGACGTCCACGACGTGACGTGCTCGGTCGGCGCCGAGCTCACCGAGCTCGTCCGCACGGCCGGCCGCGTGATCGGCTCGGACCTCGACCCGGTGCGCGCGCGGATGGCCGCCCACAACGTCCCCGGGGCGCTGGTGTGTGTGGCGGACGCGCTCGCGCCGCCGAGCCGCGACGCCGTGCTGGTGGCCGATCCCGCCCGCCGCGCCGGGGGACGCCGCATCCACGACCCGGCGCAGCTCAGCCCACCGCTGCCGGACCTCCTCGCCGTGGCCACGGACCGCGACCACGTCATCAAGTGCGCGCCCGGACTCGACACCTCCGCCCTCGGCCACGAGGGCGAGGTCGAGCTGGTCTCCCTCGACGGCTCGGTACGCGAGGCCTGCCTGTGGTCGTCGGGCCTGGCCGGGGGCGTACGGAGACGCGCGACGGTCGTGCGCACCGCCGCCGCCGGGGCGCCGGGCCCGTGGGGACCGGCGCGCCTGACCGCGGACGGTGTCGCCGTGCACGTGGAGGAGGTGACCGACGGCGACGACGACGAGGTCGCCGCCCACCCCGAACCCGAGCGGTTCATCGTG
This sequence comes from Dietzia papillomatosis NBRC 105045, assembly GCF_001570845.1. Classification (NCBI taxonomy): domain Bacteria; kingdom Bacillati; phylum Actinomycetota; class Actinomycetes; order Mycobacteriales; family Dietziaceae; genus Dietzia; species Dietzia papillomatosis. The sequence goes on from NZ_BCSL01000041.1 coordinate 9,810, forward strand.
GACCCGGACGGGGCGGTCGTCCGGGCGGGGCTCGTGCGGCACTGGGCCCGCAGGCACGGGCTCCGTCAGCTCGACCCGCGGATCGCGCACCTGACCGGCCCGCGGATCCCTCCGGGCCACAGCGGGTTCGAGGTGCTCGAGCGGTGTCGGCTGGACCGCAAGCAGCTGCGTCGCGCCCTGCGCGCGCGGGACTGCGGGTCGCTGGAGATCCTCGTGCGCGGCGTCGACACCGACCCGGACGTGCTGCGTCGCTCGCTGTCGCTGTCGGGGTCGCGGCCGCTCGCGCTGGTGGTCACCCGCATCGGCACGTCGGCCGTGGTGTTCGTGTGCGGGCCCCGGACCCGGGCCACCGGGGATCAGCCGAACATGTAGACCGCGCCCATCGCGGTCGTCAACGCGATCCGACCGTCCGAATCGACGCTGAGCCCCGACACGGGACCCGACGCCGCGGGCACCTCGAGCCGGTGGACGGTCCGCCCGTCGCCGCCGTCGAGCACGTGTACGGCGATGCCGGGCTCGCCGCCGCCACCGCCCGCGCGCACGGCCACGATCACCTGCCCGTCCGGGGTCGCGGCAGGGTTGGTGAGCTGCTGCAGATCGTCCCGGCGCCAGACCTCGCGGCCGGTCCCGTCGACCGGGCGGACGGCCACCACGGGCGCCGGGCCCGCGTCGTCGTCGTGCTCGTCGTCGGGACCCCTCCACACGGTCGTCGTGCGGCCCGCGGTGACGAGGGTGCCGTCGGGCAGCAACGCCGGCGAGGCGTCCGGGCGGTACCCGACCGGCACCGACCACAGTTCGGCGCCGTCGGCCGCCCGGTACGCGGCGAGGGCGCCGTCCGCGGCGTGCACGTAGACCTCGTCCCGGTCACCCGACAGGACCACCGGCACGCCCAGCCGGCCCTCGGTCAGAGGGACGCGCCACAGGACCTCCAGGGCGGGCGCGTCGTCACCGACCAACCGCACGGCGACCAGCTCCGGCTCCGCCGCGCCCGGCGTCCACGCGGTGAGGTACGCCGTGGCCGCGTCGGTGTCCACGGCCGCGGCCGCCGGCACCGGGCACCCCCGCGCGCCGGTGGCGCACCACGGCAGACCGTAGGCCGGATCGTCCGTCACGACGTCACCGGTGAGACGCAGCTCGGGGGTGACGTCCAGACCCGTGTGGGCGTTGACGACACGCGCGACCCCGAGGTGGGAGACGAGCAACAGGTGGCGGTTGTCCATCAACGTCACGGTGGTCGGCACGCCGCGGGTGGCGGCGAACCACCGGTTCTCGCCCTCGGCGGCCACCGCCGCGACCCCGCCGTACGCCGGGACGAACAGCGAACCGCGCCCGTCGACCGTCGCCGTGATGCGCGGGCCGTCCGTCGGCATACGGGAGCACCACCGCTTGCGGCCGTCGTCGGCGGTCAGGGCGAAGAGGTTGCAGCCGCGCTCGGAGACCGTCGCCTGGAACGACGTGCCGATCCCGTCGGAGGAGGCCACCCCGATCGCCGGGGCGCCCAGCGTGCGCGACCAGAAGAGCTCGGGGGAGTCCGACACCCCGGCGTGCGCCCGCGACGAGTTCGGCGGGCCACCGGCCACCGACGACCAGCTCGCGGCCTGGCCGAGGCGCGCGCCCCCGCTCGGCGTGTCCGACGCGCAGCCCGAGACCACGCCCAGGGCGAGCCCGGCCACGACCAGGGACCGCACGGTGCGCGGTAACGATGCCGGTGCCACAGGTCCCCCCGTCGAAAGAGTGATCAGGGCGTAAGCGTAGTCCGAGCGCCCGGCGACCCAGGGGTACGCCCGGGGGAACCGCTACTCGCGGAGCGCGCTCCGCCGATACCGTGACGACACTCACCCTGCCCGCGAGGGCACCAGCCCCGGCCCCGGCCCGACGGAAGGCGGACACCCCGATGACAGCGAACTCCGGACTCGACACCGCGCTGACCCCGCTAAGCTTCCTGGAGAAGGCCGCGCGCGTCTCACCCGACGCGACCGCGGTGGTGGACGGCCCGCGGCGCCAGACCTACGCCGAGTTCGCCGACCGGGCCACCAGACTTGCCTCGCTGCTGAAGATGCGCGGCGTCGCGCGCGGCGACCGCGTCGGCGTCCTCGCCCCCAACTCCGCGGAGGCCCTGCTCGCCCAGTTCGCCGTCCCGCTGGCCGGCGGAGCCGTGGTCGCACTCAACACCCGTCTGGCCCCGGCCGAGATCGCCTACATCGTCGACCACGCCGGCATCGAGGTGCTCATCGCCGACGCCGACCTGCTCGCCGGCCTGGGCGACGAGGTCCCCGACGCGCTGCGGCTGCTCCTCGTCGCGCCCGACGCCGACGGCACGCAGCCCGACGCGTCCCGCTTCGGCCCGCGTGCCGAGGCCCTCGAGGAGGGCCTCGCGAACGCCTCGCCGCAGCCCGTGCCGTGGACCGTCGCCGACGAGGACTCCGTCATCGCCGTCAACTACACCTCCGGCACGACCGGTCGCCCCAAGGGCGTCATGTACACCCACCGCGGCGCCTACCTCAACGCGCTCGGCGAGATCATCACCCAGGACCTCGACGCCGACTCGCGGTACCTGTGGACCCTGCCGATGTTCCACTGCAACGGCTGGTGCACCACCTGGGCGCTGACCGGTGCGCGGGGCACCCACGTGTGTCTGCGCGCCGTCCGCGGGGAGGACATCTGGAGACTGTTCGACGACGAGGGGATCAACCGCCTCGCCGGTGCCCCCGCCGTGTTGAGCACCATCGCGGACGACCCGGCCGCCCGGCCGATCGAGGGGATCCGCATGATCACCGCCGGGGCGCCGCCCTCGCCGACCATCCTGCGCCGCTTCGAGGAGCTAGGGATCGACGTCACCCAGGTGTACGGCCTCACCGAGACCTACGGCCCCTTCACCGTGTGCACCCCGCAGCCCGGCTGGGCCGATCTCGACCCCGACGAGCGTGCCGGCCTCAAGTCCCGCCAGGGCGTCGCGATGATCCACGCCGACACCGTGCGCGTGGTCGAGCGGACCTCGCCCGGGGAGACCCGTCTGATCGACGTGCCCGCCGACGGCGTGACGATGGGCGAGGTCGTGATGACCGGCAACGGCGTCATGAAGGGCTACTTCAACGACCCCGAGGCCACCGCCGCCGCGTTCGCCGGGGGCTGGTTCCACTCAGGTGACCTCGGCGTGATGCACCCCGACGGATACGTGCAGCTGCTCGACCGCGCCAAGGACGTGGTGGTCTCCGGCGGCGAGAACATCTCCACGATCGAGGTCGAGCAGGCGATCGTCTCCCACCCCGACGTCGTGGACTGCGCCGTGGTGTCCATGCCCGACGAGAAGTGGGGCGAGCGGCCCAAGGCCTACGTCGTGGTGCGGCCGGGGTCGCAGCTCGACGAGGCCGGCGTGATCGAGCACTGCCGCACGAAGATCGCCCGCTACAAGGTCCCCGGCGCGGTGGAGCTGACCGAGGCGCTGCCCCGGACGTCCACCGGCAAGGTGCGCAAGAACGAACTGCGCGACGCCGCGTGGGCGGGCTGGGAGAAGCGGATCAACTGAGGCGGGCGAACCCGGCCCCGCCACCGTGGTGCCGGTGCCGTTATTGTGTCAGGTAGGACCACAATCCGGTGCGCCCGGTCATGACGGGGGCGCACCCCGCCCCGACTCGCAGGAGGTCGACGCAGGCCCATGACGAACATCGTCGTACTGATCAAGCAGGTTCCCGACACCTATTCCGAGCGCAAGCTCTCGGACGGGGACTACACCCTGGACCGCGAGGCCGCGGACGCGGTCCTGGACGAGATCAACGAGAAGGCCGTCGAGCAGGCGCTCCAGATCAAGGAGGCCAACGGCGGCGAGGTCACCGTCCTGTGCGCCGGACCGGATCGCGCCACCGAGGCCATCCGCAAGGCCCTGTCGATGGGTGCCGACAAGGCGGTCCACCTCAACGACGAGGGCCTCCACGGTTCCGACGTCGTCCAGACCGCGTGGGCCCTGGCCAACGTGCTGGGCACCATCGAGGGCACCGAGCTGGTCATCGCCGGCAACGAGGCCACCGACGGCCGCATGGGTGCCGTCCCGGCCATCCTCGCCGAGTACCTGGGCCTGCCCCAGCTCACCCACATGCGCACCCTCGAGATCGCCGACGGCGTGGCCCGGGGCGAGCGCGAGACCGACGAGGGCATCTTCGAGGTCGAGGCCTCCCTGCCGTGCGTCGTGTCGGTCGGCGAGAAGATCAACGAGCCGCGGTTCCCGTCCTTCAAGGGCATCATGGCCGCCAAGAAGAAGCCGGTCGAGGTCCTCACCCTGGCCGACGCGAACGTCGAGGCCGGCCAGGTCGGCAAGGACAACGCCGCGTCGACCGTGACCTCCTCCGCCCCCAAGCCGCCGCGTGCGGCCGGTGAGAAGGTCGTCGACGAGGGCGAGGGCGGCAACGACATCGCCAAGTACCTCGTGTCGCAGAAGCTCATCTGACGCGAGCTCACCCCGACCGACTCATCACAGTCTTTTTCAAGGAGAACCCACCATGGCTGAAGTCCTCGTCGCGGTCGAGCACGTCGACGGCGAACTCAAGAAGGTCACCAACGAGCTGCTGACCGCCGCCCGCGCGCTCGGCGAGCCGTCCGCCGTCGTGTTCGGCGAGACCGGCACCGCCGCCGCGCTCACCGACGCCCTCAAGGAGGCCGGCGCGGAGAAGATCTACGTCGCCGAGGGCGACGCGGTGCAGAACTACCTCGTCACCCCCAAGGTCGACGTCCTGGCCGGCCTCGCCGAGCAGGGCGCCGCCGCGATCGTCCTGGCCGCCACCTTCGAGGGCAAGGAGGTCGCGGGTCGTCTCGCGGCGCGCACCGGCTCGGGCGTCCTCACCGACGTCATCGAGATCCGCGAGGACGGCTCCGCCGTCCACTCGATCTTCGGTGGCGCCTACACCGTCGAGGCCACCGTCTCCGGCGACACCCCGATCTACACGGTCCGTCCCGGCTCCGTCGAGGCGTCCCCGGCCGCGGGCGCGGGTGAGGTCGTCGAGGTCCAGGTCCCCGAGCCCGAGAACGCCGCGAAGATCATCTCGCGCAACCCGATCGTCGGTGGCGACCGCCCCGAGCTCACCGAGGCGACCGTCGTCGTCTCCGGTGGACGCGGTGTCGGCTCGGCCGAGAAGTTCGAGGAGGTCGTCGAGCCGCTCGCCGACTCCCTCAAGGGTGCGGTCGGCGCCTCCCGCGCCGCCGTCGACTCGGGCTACTACCCGGGCCAGTTCCAGGTCGGCCAGACCGGCAAGACCGTGTCGCCGCAGCTGTACATCGCCCTGGGCATCTCCGGCGCCATCCAGCACCGCGCCGGCATGCAGACGTCCAAGACGATCGTCGCGGTGAACAAGGACGAGGAGGCCCCGATCTTCGAGATCGCGGACTACGGCATCGTCGGCGACCTGTTCAACGTCGCCCCGCAGCTCACCGAGGCCATCAACGCCCGCAAGTGAGCCCCGCACACCGTGTCTGACGGACGCGACCCGGACCCCGGCACCCCTGCGGTGCCGGGGTCCGGCGCATCCGGGCGTATCCTTGCCTGCGATATGCCCACCTTGCGCCCCGTGCACTATCTGGACCACGCCGCGACCACCCCGATGCGTCCGGCGGCCGTCGCCGCCTACGCCGAGGCGGCCTCGGTGGTCGGCAACGCCTCCTCGCTCCACGGCTCCGGTCGCCGCGCGCGGCGACGCGTCGAGGAGGCCCGCGAGTCGCTCGCCCACCACCTCGGGTGTCGCCCCTCGGAGGTGGTGTTCACCTCCGGCGGCACCGAGTCCGACAACCTCGCGATCCTCGGCCAGGCCGCCGCGCACGACGGCGACCTCGTCGCCGTCGGCGCCACCGAGCACCACTCCGTGCTCGACGCCGCAGCCCATCTGGCGACCGGGCGCGGGGGAGAAAAGGAGATCCGGCTCCTGCCCGTCGACACTCGCGGCGCCGTCGTTCCCGACACCGTCCGCGAGCTCGCCGAGGAGGCCGGCCCCCGCCTCGCCCTCGTCGCAACGATGCTGGCCAACAACGAGATCGGTACCCTCGGCGACGTCGCGGCGGTCGCCGGCCACGCCCGCGCGGTCGGCGCCGCGGTCCACACCGACGCCGTCCAGGCCGTGGGGCACGTGCCGGTGGACTTCGCCGCCCTCGGCGTCACCTCGCTGAGCCTGTCCGCCCACAAATTCGGAGGCCCGCTCGGGGTGGGCGCCCTGATCCTCGACCGGGGCGCCGAGTGCGTTCCGATCGGCTTCGGCGGCGGGCAGGAGCGCGATCTGCGCTCCGGGTCGGTGGACGTCCCCGGTGTCGTCGCCATGGCCGTGGCGCTCGACGAGGCCGTCCGCGAGATGGAGACCGAGACGCGGCGGCTGACCGCGCTGCGGGACCGGCTGATCGACGGCGTGCTCGCCGCGGTCCCCGGTGCTATCGCCAACGGGGGCGGCGAGCGCCTCCCGGGGATCGCCAACATCACCTTCCCCGGATGCTCCGGGGAGTCGCTCATCCTCCTGTTGGACGCCGCCGGGATCGAGTGCTCGACCGGCTCCGCGTGCACCGCCGGGGTCGCCGAGCCCAGTCACGTCCTGCTCGCCCTCGGCGCCGACGACGCCTCGGCCCGGAGCAGCCTGCGGCTCAGCCTGGGGTACACGACGACGGAGGCCGACATCGACGCCGCGATCGCCGCCCTGGGCCCCGCCGCCGACCGCGCCCGCGTCGCGGGCCTCGGCCTGGCCCGCGCCGGGGTGAGCGCATCATGAGAGTGCTCGCCGCGATGAGCGGGGGAGTGGACTCCGCCGTGGCCGCCGCCCGAGCCGTTGCCGCCGGCCACGAGGTCGTGGGCGTGCACCTGGCCCTCAGCAGCGATCCGGCGACCCTGCGGACCGGATCCCGGGGCTGCTGCTCGCGCGAGGACGCCGGAGACGCACGCCGCGTCGCCGACCTGCTGGGGATCCCCTTCTACGTCTGGGACTTCGCCGAGCGGTTCCGGGCCGACGTCATCGACGACTTCGTCGAGTCCTACGCCCGCGGGGAGACGCCCAACCCGTGCCTGCGCTGCAACGAGCGCATCAAGTTCGAGGCGCTGCTCGAGCGCGGCATGGCGCTCGGGTTCGACGCCGTCGCGACCGGACACTACGCGCGGCTGTCGACCGAGGAGCTCCCCGACGGCTCCCGCCGACCCGTCCTGCGCCGAGCGGTCGACGCGGCCAAGGACCAGTCCTACGTCCTCGGCGTGCTCACCCCCGAGCAGCTCGCCCACTCGATGTTCCCGCTGGGAGCCTCGCTCAAGTCGCAGGTCCGCGCCGAGGCGGAGGCGGCGGGCCTGCCGGTGGCCACTAAGCCCGACAGCCACGACATCTGCTTCATCCCGTCCGGCGACACGCGTGCGTTCCTCGGTGCCCGCATCGGGGTGCGCCCCGGCGCGGTCGTCGACGCCGACACCGGTGACGAGCTCGGCCGCCACGACGGGATCCACGGGTTCACCATCGGCCAGCGCAAGGGGCTCGGCGTGCAGGGACCCGCGGCCGACGGCCGCCCCCGGTACGTCACCGCGATCGACGCCGACAGCGGCACGGTCACCGTCGGCGGTGCCGCTCACCTGCTGTCCGTCGCCATGACGGCCACCTCGCCGTACTGGCTGGTCGACGACGACATCCGCGAGACCGACTGCCACGTCCAGATCCGCGCGCACGGCGAGGCCACCCCGGCCCACGTCCGGCGCATCGGGGACGGAGCGGACGCCACTCTCGAGATCACCCTGCACGAGCCGGTCCGCGGGGTCGCGCCCGGGCAGGCCGCCGTTTTGTACCGCTCCGAGCCCGACGGCGACCGCGTCCTGGGCAGCGGCACCATCTCCGCCTCCCGCCCGGCGACGGAGGCGGTGTGACGCCGGAGGCGGGCCCCGCTCCGTCCAGCACCGGGCCCGGCCCGATGCCCGGCACCGATCCCCGCGAGGCGGCCCGCGTCGTGATGGGGGAGTGCCACTCCCTGCCGTTCCTGCCGGAGTTGCCGGACCGGGGACCGGGCGCGGACGCGATCGGCCGCACCCTCGCGACGCTCGCCGACCTGCCCACGGACGTCACCCCGCGCGGGTGGCGACTCGCGGATTCGCCGGGCCGTCTCGCCCGGCGGGCCGCAGACCACCTCGACCGGGACGGCGACGCCCTCGAGGAGGCCGACGAGCTGGCGAGGGACCCCGAGGAGGTCCCCGAGCCCGGCCGTCGTCGGCTCCAGGTGCGGATCGTGGGCCCGTGGTCGCTCGCGGCGCAGGTGGAACTGCCCGGCGGGATGCCGGTCCTGTCGGACCGCGGTGCTCGACGCGACCTGGCGGCCTCCCTCGGCGAGGGCGCGGGAGCCCTCGCCGCCCGGTTCGCGAGCCGACTGCGCGCGGGCGCCCGCGTCCTGCTCGACGAGCCACTGCTCTGGAAGGTGGCCGCCGGGACGGTGCAGTCACCCAGCCGTCTCGACCCGATCGCGGCCGTCCCCGCGGACCAGCTCGCCCTGTCGCTGTGCCGCTTCGGGGACGCCCTGCGCCGCGCCGGCGCCGCCGAGGTCATGGTGCGTGTCCCCGTGACATCGGATCCCGGCGCTCCGCCGGTCTGGTCCGTCATCGCCGAGCCGCCCCGGGGCGAGACGCCTCTCGACGGCGCGTGCCTAGCCGCCTCACCGCTGTACTCCGCGCGGTCACACGCCGCCCTCGACGCCGCCGGCACCCTGCTGGGGGATGGCCGCACCCTCCAGTTGGAGGGTCTGCCCGGTGCCGGCGGGCCGCCGCTGACCTCCACCGAGGCCGAACGGCCCGCGGCGGAGGTGTTGGCACTGCTCGACCGGCTCGGGGCGCCACCCCAGTCGGGCCTGCCCTTGACCGTGCTCACTCCGACGGCTGACGAGGTCGTCGCGGCCTCCGGGGCCGCCGCGGCACTCCGCGGAGTCAGACTCGTCGCGGACACCGCTCCCCGCATGGCCGAGTGACCGACCGGGCCTACACGGTCGCCATCGGCCACAGGGTGCTGACGTCGGACGCGTCCTTCCCGCAGCGTTCGAGGTAGGCGGCGAAGTCCCGCTGGCGGGCCTCGTGCCACCGGGCCTGCTGGGCGTTGGACTCGCGCCAGTCACAGCCGGACAACTCCTGTTGCGTCCCCAGCATCTTCCACGCCAGGCGCGCGGCCGCGAGCGCGTCCGCGGCCGCCTCGTGCGCGGCGTCGAGGCGCACCCCGTGCTGACCGCACAGCGCCTCCAACGTGCGCTTGCCCTTGCGGAAGGGATCGACGGCACGGTCGACGACATACGGATCGATGACCGGGCCGGCCACCTCGAAGGTCGGGTGCCACCGGCGCAGGATCGTCAGGTCGTAGCACGCGTTGAACACCACGAGCGTGCGGCCGTCGCGCCATCCCTGCCGGATGGCCTCCACGGTCTCCGCGATGACCTCCGCGTGGGGCCTACCGTGTTCCCTCGCGTGGGCGGTGGTGATGCCGTGGACATCCGTCGCCCCCTCGGGGATCTCGATACCGGGATCGGCCAGCCAGTTCCGTTCCCTCTTGTGCGGCCCGTCGATCTCGATGAGGGCCGAGGTCACGACGTGGGCCGTGCGCGGGTCGGGACCGGTCGTCTCGAGGTCGAAGGCCAGCAGGCGGTTCCGGTCGATGGTGACGGGGAGCGTGATGTCGTTGGTCATGGGCTCACCGTAGGCCAGCGCTCCGACACCGCGGAGGCGTCGCGGCCGCGTGCGACATAACCTGTCACTGTGAGCCAAGCGAGCGACAGCACCGAGCCCGTCGGCACCGGGGACATCCCGCCGGAGATCCGGCAGGAGTGGACCGAGCTCGCGGAGACCGTCCGCGACCATCAGTTCCGCTACTACGTCAAGGACGCGCCGATCGTCTCCGACGCCGAGTTCGACCGGCTCTTCGGGGAACTGCAGGCGCTCGAGGAGAAGTACCCGGCACTGCGTACCGCCGACTCGCCCACGCAGTTGGTCGGCGGTGGGTTCTCCACCGACTTCGCCCCGGTCGAGCACCTGGAGCGGATGACCAGTCTCGACAACGTCTTCTCCGAGGAGGAGCTGCGCGACTGGGTCGCCTCCGCGGTCGAGCAGGCCGGTGTGCCCGAGGACCGGCTGCCGTTCCTGTGCGAGGTGAAGATCGACGGCGTGGCCCTGGATCTGGTCTACCGCGACGGGAAGCTGGTCAGCGCGGCCACCCGCGGCGACGGGCGGACCGGTGAGGACGTCACCCTCAACGCCCGCACGATCGAGGACATCCCGGTCACCCTCACCCCGACGCCGGACCGGCCGGTGCCTTCGCTTCTGGAGGTCCGCGGGGAGGTCTTCTTCCGCCTCGAGGACTTCGCCGAGCTCAACGCCCGGCTGGTGGCCGAGGGCAAGGCGCCGTTCGCCAACCCCCGCAACAGCGCCGCCGGGTCGCTGCGGCAGAAGAACCCCGCCATCACCGCCCAACGTCGTCTCGGCATGTACTGCCACGGGCTCGGGGCGGTGGAGGGGGCGACGTTCGAGAGTCTCCACGACGTCTACCTCGCCCTGGCGGACTGGGGCCTGCCGGTCTCACCGCACACCGCGCCCGCGACCGGGGTCGAGGAGGTGGTCGAGCGGATGCGGTACTGGGGTGAGCACCGCAGCGACCCCGAGCACGAGATCGACGGACTCGTCGTGAAGATCGACGACCGCGCCGTCCAGCGTCGCCTCGGCCAGACCTCCCGGGCCCCGCGGTGGGCGATCGCCTACAAGTACCCGCCCGAGGAGGTCATGACCGAGCTCCTCGACATCCGGGTCTCCGTCGGCCGGACCGGGCGCGTGACCCCGTTCGCCTACATGGAGCCGGTCCTCGTCGCCGGGTCGACGGTCTCGCTCGCGACGCTCCACAACCAGACCGAGGTGATCCGCAAGGGTGTGCTCATCGGCGACACGGTGGTGATCCGCAAGGCCGGCGACGTGATCCCCGAGGTCCTCGGCCCCGTGGTCGAGCGCCGCGACGGGACGGAGCGAGAGTTCGTCTTCCCCGAGCGCTGCCCCGAATGCGACACCGTCCTGGCCCCCGCCCGTGAGGGCGACGCCGACTGGCGATGCCCCAACCAGCGGTCGTGCCCCGCCCAGTTGCGCGAGCGGCTGTTCTACCTCGCCTCCCGCAACGCGCTGGACATCGAGGCACTCGGATATGAGGGCGCGTCCGACCTCCTCGCCAGTGGGGTGCTCGAGAACGAGGCCGGGCTCTTCGATCTCACCGAGGCCGACCTCCTCCGCACGCACCTCTACACCCGTATTGAGAAGGCGACGCGGAAGCAGATCGAGGAGGGGGCCGAGCCCGAGCAGGTCGTGCTCACCGAGAACGGACGCAAGCTGCTGGCCAACCTCGCCACCGCGAAGGACCGGCCGCTGTGGCGGGTCCTCGTCGCCCTGTCGATCCGACATGTCGGCCCCACGGCGGCGCGGGCCCTCGCGACCAGGTTCGGGACGATGGAGGCCATCCGCGCGGCATCCGAGGAGGAGCTGGCCGAGACCGACGGCGTGGGTCAGACGATCGCCGCGTCGGTGGTGGAGTGGTTCGGCGTCGACTGGCATCGCGAGATCGTCGACCGGTGGGCGGCGGCCGGCGTCTCGATGGCCGACGAGCGGGACGAGTCGATCCCGCGCACGCTCGAGGGGCTGACGATCGTCGCCACGGGCTCCCTCGAGGGCTTCACCCGCGACGGCATCAAGGAGGCCATCATCGCCCGCGGCGGAAAGGCCTCGGGGTCGGTGTCCAAGAAGACCGATTACGTGGTGGTGGGCGACAACCCGGGCTCGAAGGCGGCGAAGGCCGAGGAGCTGGGTCTGACCATCCTCGACGAGGCGGGCTTCGTCGAGCTCATGGAGAACGGGCCCGCCCCGGCGGGAACCGCGGATCCGGACACTGAGGACGTCGACCGGTGACGATAGGGACGCCCCTCGTCCAGTTCCCCTGGCCGCTGGTCTTCGGAGGGGTCGTCGGGTTCGCACTCGCGCTGGTGGCCTCCCGCCTCGGCCGGCCGGGTGGGGGACCGGTGGACGTCGTCGGAACGCTGGCGGCCGCCGTCGCAGGGGTGGCAGCCGGAGCGTTCGTCGGCCTGCTGGGTCTCTGGGGCGCCGGGATGTCGAACCCGATCGCCTGTCTCTACTCGTGTGAGGAGGGGCTGCAGTTCCTGTCGAACGAGCAGTTCCGGCAGATCAAGCTCATGACCGACCTCGCGTGGATCCTCCCGGCGGTCGCCCTCGTCTCTGCCGCGATCGCGGTGACGACGCGCCTCAGCCGGCGTGCAGCGAGCGCAGAATCCCCGTGAGGTAGCCGAGACGGGCGATCTCCGACGGCCGGAACGACGGGCCGCCGGGCCGACCGACCACCAGGACGTGCCCGGCGTTCAGGGGCGCCGCCGCCAGCGCGGTGTCCATCGCCGTCCATTCGGCCGGGACCTCGTCGTCGTCATCCAGTGCGGTGACGCGAGCCAGGCCGCAGACGACGGGGACCTCGCCCCCCTCCCACATCGGCGCGGACTCCCCGCGCGCCACCAGCCGACACGTCGCGTCGCCGGTCACCTCCAGCACCAGCGCCCAGCCGACGCGCAGCGCGGCGGGGATCTCGTCGGCGAGCATCTGCGCGGCCCCGGCGCCCGCCCCGGCGACCGCGTCGATCAGCTCGAGCTCGCGATGGGCGTCGAGGATCCCGCCGAACGGACGCAGGGAGTCCACGACCACGCCGTCGAGCCGCTCGGCGGCCGTGATGAGGGTGTCGGGGAAGGTGCCGTGGGGGACGTCCACGACGATGTCGTCGACCGCGACACCGTCGAAACGGTCCACGACGTCGAGGCTGACGATGTCCGCGTCAACGGTTCCCAGGGCCACCGCGAGGGAGCCGAGGCTGCCCGGTCGGTCGGGCAACATGACGCGGAGGAGATAAGACATGACGCCCATTGTGCCGCACCCCCGCGGCCTGACTAGGCTGGGCCGGTACCGACCACGCCACGGAAAGGGGCAGGCACGTGACCTCGATCTCACGCGGGGACGTCGCGCATCTGGCCAGGCTCTCCCGCCTGGAACTGAGCGACGCCGAGCTGGATTCGTTCGCACAGCAGCTCACCGACATCCTCGACCACGTGCAGGCCGTCTCCGAGGTCGCCGCGGACGACGTCCCGGCGATGAGCCACCCCACCGCGATCACCAACGTGTACCGGGACGACGTGGTCGCCCCGGGTCTGACCCCGGAACAGGCGCTCGACCAGGCCCCGGCCTCCGACGAGCAGCGCTTCGAGGTCCCGCAGATCCTGGGAGAGGACGCATGACCGAGCTCACCACCGCCACCGCCGCCGAGCTGGCGGGCCGGATCGCCGCGCGGGAGGTGTCCTCGGAGGAGGTCACCCGTGCGCACCTGGACCGGATCGACGAGGTCGACGGCGAGATCAACGCCTTCCTGCACGTGGGCGCCGACGAGGCCCTCGCGGCGGCCCGGGACGTCGACTCCCGCCTGGCCGCCGGTGAGGCGCTCGGCCCGCTGGCCGGCGTGCCCATCGCCCTGAAGGACGTGTTCACCACCACCGACGCGCCCACCACGTGCGGCTCGCGCATGCTCGAGGGGTACCGCTCGCCGTATGACGCGACCGTGACGGGCCGGCTGCGGGAGGCGGGTATCCCGATCCTCGGCAAGACCAACATGGACGAGTTCGCCATGGGGTCCTCCACCGAGAACTCGGCCTACGGGCCCACCCGCAACCCGTGGGACCCCAGCCGTACGCCGGGCGGGTCGGGCGGCGGATCGGCCGCGGCGCTCGCGTCCCACCAGGCCCCGCTCGCCATCGGCACCGACACCGGTGGGTCGATCCGCCAGCCCGCCGCGCTCACCGCGACGGTCGGCGTCAAGCCCACGTACGGCACCGTCTCGCGCTACGGCCTCGTGGCCTGCGCCTCCTCGCTCGACCAGGGCGGGCCCTGCGGCCGCACCGTCGAGGACACCGCCCTGCTGCACCAGGTGATCGCCGGGCACGACCCGCGCGACTCCACGAGCCTCGATGTGGCGATCCCGGATGTCGTCGCGGCCGCCCGCGAGGGCGCGAAGGGCGACCTGACCGGGCTGCGCGTCGGCGTGGTCTCGGAGTTCTCGGGGGAGGGCTACCAGCCCGGCGTCGAGGCGTCATTCCGCGCCGCGGTCGACACCCTGCGAGAGCTGGGCGCCGAGATCGCCGAGGTCTCCTGCCCCAACTTCCGCTACGCCCTGCCCGCCTACTACCTCATCCTCCCGTCCGAGGTCTCCAGCAACCTCGCGCGCTTCGACGCGATGCGCTACGGCCTGCGGACCGGCGAGGGCTCGGCCGACCAGGTCATGGCCGCGAGTCGCGAGGCCGGCTTCGGGCCGGAGGTCAAGCGCCGCATCATGCTGGGCACCTACGCGCTGTCCGCCGGCTACTACGACGCCTTCTACGGCCAGGCGCAGAAGGTGCGCACGCTCATCGCGCGCGACTTCGACGCCGCCTACGAGAAGGTGGACGTCCTCGTCTCGCCCACCACGCCGACGACCGCGTTCCCGCTGGGGGACAAGGTCGAGGACCCGGTCGCGATGTACCAGTTCGACCTGTGCACGCTGCCGCTCAACCTCGCCGGGCACTGTGGCATGTCCGTGCCGTCCGGTCTGGTCGACGGTCTGCCCGCGGGCCTGCAGATCATGGCGCCGGCGCTCGCCGACGACCGCCTCTACCGGGTGGGCGCCGCGTACGAGGCCGCGAGAGGCGCGATAGCGTGACCACGGTCCCCGAGCGGGACGCCTGGAAGGCCCTCGCGGCCCTGGTCATCGGGTTTTTCATGATCCTGGTGGACCAGACGATCGTCGCCGTGGCCACCGACGCGTTCGTCACCCAGCTCGGTGCCAGCACCAACCAGGTGATCTGGGTGACGAGCGCCTACCTGCTGGCGTACGTGGTCCCGCTGCTGTTCACCGGGCGGCTCGGGGACCAGATCGGGCCGCGCACGGTCGCGATCGCCGGCCTGGTGGTGTTCACCGGGGCCTCGCTGTGGTGCGGCCTCGCCCCGAACGTCGAGATGCTCATCGTCGCCCGGGTGTTCCAGGGCGTCGGTGCCGCGCTCCTGACGCCGCAGTCGCTGAGCGTGATCACGCGCGTCTTCGCGCCCGAGCGCCGCGGTGCGGCCATGGGCACGTGGGGTGCCGTGGCCGGGATCGCCTCGGTGGTCGGCCCGGTGTTCGGCGGCGTGCTGATCGACGCCTTCGACTGGCGGTGGATCTTCTTCGTCAACATCCCGTTCGGCGTGCTCGCCGTGGTGCTGGTGTGGCTGTGGGTGCCGGTACTGGAGACGCGCACGCGCTCTTACGACGTGCCCGGAATCGTGCTGTCGGCGATCGGCATGTTCCTGCTGGTGTTCGGCATCCAGCAGGGCGAGTCGCACGGCTGGGGCGGAACGACCGCGGCGCTGATCGTGGCCGGCGTCGTGGGGCTCGCCCTGTTCGTGTGGTGGCAGTCGCGCGTGCGTACCGAGCCACTGGTGCCTCTACGGTTGTTCCGCGACCGCAACTTCTCGATCGGCACGTTCGGCGTGTCGACGATCGGGTTCGTCACCGCGGGGACCATGGTGCCGCTCATGTTCTACCTCCAGGGGGTCAAGGAGCTGACCCCGACACGGGCCGGGCTCATGCTGCTGCCGATGGCCCTGGTCGCCGGTGTCCTCGCGCCGGCCGTGGGCCGGTGGGCCGACCGCCTGGACCCGCGGATCTTCACGGGCGTCGGGTACTTCTCCTTCGCGATCTCCCTGTTCTGGCTGGCGCTGGTGATGGACTCGCAGACGCCGGTGCTCGTCCTGCTCGGCCCGATCGCTCTGATGGGGGTGGCCAACGGGTGTGTGTGGGCGCCGACGTCTTCCACCGCCATGCGCCGCCTCGAGCTGGCCTCCGCGGGAGCCGGGTCGGGTGTGTACAACACCACTCGTCAGGTCGGCGCAGTGCTGGGTTCCGCCGCGATCGGCGCGCTCATGCAGGCCCGCCAGGTCGCGCACGGGGACATCGGACAGGCGGTCGCTGACTCGATGTTCCTCCCCGCGGTGGTCGTCCTTCTCGGCGGCCTCGCCACGATGGCGTTCAAGACGGGCGATCGGTCGCCCGCGGAGCCGTCGACCAGCCCGGCGAGGTGACCCGCTCGGCGAGGTGACCGGCGCGGCGAGGTGACCCGCGCGGCGGGAGGCCGTGCGCCCCTAGACTGCGGGGGAACCGAGAGGAGCTCGACGTGCGTATAGGTGTCCTCACCGCCGGCGGCGACTGCCCGGGCCTCAACGCGGTGATCCGCGCCCTGGTCCGCACCGCCAACTCCGAGTACGACTCGCCGGTCCTGGGCTTCCAGGACGGGTGGTCCGGCCTGGTGGAGGACCGTGCGGTCCCATTGTTCGACGACGAGGGCATCGACCGGATCCTGCTCCGCGGTGGCACGATCCTCGGGACCGGCCGACTCAACCCGGACGTTCTGACGGCCAGCCTCCCGGAGATCCGTCGGACGCTCGAGAGGCACGCCCTGGACGCCCTGGTGGCGATCGGCGGCGACGGGACGCTCAAGGCCGCCCGGTGGCTCACCGAGAACGGAATCCCGGTCGTGGGCGTGCCGAAGACCATCGACAATGACGTCGGCGGCACGGACTACACCTTCGGCTTCGACACGGCCGTATCGATCGCCTCGGACGCCATCGACCGTCTGCACACGACAGCCGAGTCCCACGAGCGGGTCATGCTGGTCGAGGTGATGGGCCGCCACGCCGGGTGGATAGCTCTGCACGCCGGACTCGCCTCGGGGGCTCACATGATCGTGATCCCCGAGGTCCCGTTCGACATCGACTACGTGTGCAAGGTGATGAAGCGTCGCTTCCAGATGGGGGAGGCCTACGGCATCTGCGTGGTCGCCGAGGGCGCGACGCCCGTCGAGGGCTCCGGGATGACCCTGCGCGAGGGTGGCACCGACCAGTTCGGACACGAGGTCTTCACCGGGGTCGCCGACCAGATGGCGACGGCGATCCGTGAACGCATGAACCGCGACGTCCGCACCACGGTGCTGGGCCACATCCAGCGGGGTGGCACGCCGACCGCCTACGACCGCAACCTGGCGACGCGGTTCGGGGTGCACGCGGCGCACGCCGTGCACCGCGGGGATTTCGGCCAGATCGTGGCGTTGCGCGGGGAGTCGATCGCGATGGTGCCGGTCGAGGAGGCCGTGTCGGTGCTCAAGACCGTTCCGGAGGACCGCTACCGCGAGGCCGCCTGCCTCTTCGGCTAGATTGTTCGGCATGGAGTTCACCGAGGTCGTGTCACGTTTCGATCCCGTCATGGGTATGGAGGTGCACGTCGAGCTGCACACCAACACCAAGATGTTCTGCGGGTGTCCGACCGCGTTCGGGGCCGAGCCCAACACGCAGGTGTGTCCGGTGTGCATCGGCCTGCCGGGCGCGTTGCCGGTCGCCAATCGGCAGGCGGTGGAGTGGGCCATCAAGATCGGTCTCGCGCTGAACTGCTCGATCGCGCCGTACAGCCGGTTCGCGCGGAAGAACTACTTCTACCCGGATCAGCCGAAGAACTACCAGATCTCGCAGTACGACGAGCCGATCGCCCACGATGGTTACCTCGACGTCCAGCTCGAGGACGGCTCCACCTGGCGCGTGGACATCGAGCGCGCCCACATGGAGGAGGACACCGGGAAGTCCACGCATGTGGGCTCGGCGACCGGACGCATCCACGGCGCCACGCACTCGCTGCTGGACTTCAACCGTGCGGGCGTGCCGCTCATCGAGATCGTGTCCAAGCCGATCGTCGGGGCGGGGGAGCGGGCCCCCGAGATCGCGCGCGCCTACGTGTCGGCGCTGCGTGACCTTCTCAAGAGCCTCGACGTGTCCGACGTCCGGATGGATCAGGGGTCGATGCGCTGCGACGCGAACGTCTCCCTGATGCCCAAGGGCGCCACCGAGTTCGGCACCCGCACCGAGACCAAGAACGTCAACTCCCTGCGCAGCGTCGAGATCGCGGTGCGCCACGAGATGTGCCGCCAGGCGGACGTACTGACGTCGGGCGGCGAGGTCGTCCTGGAGACCCGGCATTTCCACGAGTCGGACGGCACGACGACCGCCGGTCGCCCGAAGGAGTCGGCCGAGGACTACCGCTACTTCCCCGAGCCGGATCTGGCGCCCGTCGAGCCGACGGAGGAGCTCATCGAGTCGATCCGCGCGACGCTGCCGGAACTGCCGTGGGTGCGTCGGGCGCGCGTGCAGGCGGACTGGGGCGTGTCGGACGAGGAGATGCGCGATCTCGTCAACGCCGGCGCCCTGGACCTCATCCTCGCCACTGTCGATGCCGGCGCGCCGCCCGCCGAGGCCCGGTCGTGGTGGGTGTCCTACCTGACGCAGCAGGCCAACAAGAGGGGCGTCGAACTGGACGCCCTCGCCATCACGCCGACGCAGTTGGCGCGGGTCATCGAGCTGGTCGCCGAAGGCAAGCTCACCAACAAGCTGGGCCGACAGGTCGTCGACGCGGTCCTCGACGGTGAGGGCGAGCCCGATCAGATCGTGGCGGACAAGGGCCTCGAGGTGGTCCGCGACGACTCGGCGCTCCAGAAGGCCGTCGACGATGCGCTCGCCGCTCAGCCGGACATCGCGGACAAGATCCGCTCCGGCAAGGTGCAGGCCGCAGGCGCGATCGTCGGTGCGGTCATGAAGGCCACCCGCGGCCAGGCGGATCCGGCTCGCGTGAAGGAGTTGGTGATCGCCGCCTGTAGCTAGGCGGTACAACCGGCTACTCCGTCGGTCGTCCCTCACGTCCGGACCTCGCCCCGCCGATCAGGCAGGGCGGGGTCCGTCG